>JACPSI010000129.1 GCA_016193365.1 Ignavibacteriales bacterium | reverse complement strand
TACGTTCTTGGCATTGGTTTCGCTCTGGCTGGGAACAGCAGCTTCTATCATTTGATGGCCATGCTGGCATTGACAGCAATGGTTGCCATCAATTACATCCCTATTTGCCGGCTGTATCCCAACGGCGGAGGCGTTTATAGCTCAGTTCGTCATCGCTCGCAAACGCTGGCTGTGATCGGAGCATTACTTCTGGGGGCTGACTATGTCATCACTATATCTCTTTCGATTTTGAATGCATGTCAGTACTTCGGGTTGGAATACCCCGCAGTTTGGGCAATGGCGATAATCCTGATGGTAACAGTACTCAACTGGTATGGACCGAAGAAAGCCGGGGGCCTGGCAATTATCATTTCGGGACTGACACTCGCAACTCTTCTGACGATTATTGTGGCTTCGGCGCCCACCTCAATCCAGCAAGCACGGGTTGAACCTATCCATGACAGTTTTGTCAATAACTGGGCGATCTTTGTCGGAATCATTCTCAGCATCTCCGGAATTGAATCCATTTCCAATATGACCGGTCTGATGAAGGATCCGGCTCGTGATTCGCGTCGGGCTATTCTTTCAGTTTTGAGCAAAGTTGTCCTTGCAACAGTTTTTCTTGGATTGGCAATGCACTCAATTCCAGGGCTTGAAGGGCACACAGAGGACATGTTGCGCTTTCTTGGCGAGTACTACGTCCACGAGTGGTTTGGATGGATGGTCGCGATTTCATTGGGCTTCTTGTTGATATCTGCAGGGAACACCGCCCTCAACGACTTGATTTCCATTCAATTCCTGATGGCCGTGGATCAGGAACTACCAATGTCGTTGAGGAGGCTCAATCGATACGGAGTCCCCATCATTCCGCTCGTTATTTCCACGATTGCACCGATCCTGGTGTTGCTGACGACAAGCGACCTTATCTCTCTTGCACACTTGTACGCCATTGGCGTGGTCGGAGCGATCCTCATCAATATCGGGTCGACTGCTACAGACCGTTCATTGAGTCTTTCCAAAATAACCCGTCTCTTGATGCTTATTTCTGCGGCCGTCCTCTTTTTTGTCGAGCTTTCCATTGCGGTTGAAAAGCACCAAGCCACAATTTTTGCGGGCATCGTTTTGGCAGTTGGCCTTGGAGCGCGGTACTTTACTCGAAGACGTCCAGCTCCCACGGTTGTCCCAGCACGAGTTGTCCCGGCAGTCGTTCCAAAGGGTCGAAGAACCCGCAAGGCTCCTTCTGCGAAATTCCTGGTGGCCTTGAAAGGTTTCGATGAGCGCCTCCTCAAATTCGCAACCGACGAATCAAAAACGCGGAATGCAATGTTGTTTGTCCTTCGCGTGAAAGAAATTGCCGTCGGAGACTTGCCCGAACGCCTGCAATTGCTAGCGAATGGCGAGGAGAAGAAGATAGTTGACGTGGTCGCTCAGGGAGACGTCGACTACCAGGTTATTTCCATCCCCAGCAACGAGGTCGGCTATACCATCGCAGAGCACGCGGCAATGTTTGGCGTGGATCGGGTGATTCTGGGGGCGCCTTCGCGAAACCTTGTCGAGAAAGTCCTGAAAGGAAGCACCATTCGTTCTGTCGGTTCCCTGTTGCCTGAAGAAATCCAGCTTGTTATTTTCGGCGGCTAATGACAAGGAATAAGCTACGAGGATTAACGGATGGTTGGATTATCGGATTGATGATTCCATGTATCCTCTCTTTCACTAATCCACTAATCCCTTAATCCCTTAATCCATCGATCCTACAAGCCCAATCTCCGACGATGCTCACTCAAATCCTGCGACGAAAAAGTCTCGACAAGATTCATGAAGATGCCGAAGTTGCCGGTGAAGCGCGACTCAAGCGAACGCTCGGCCCGGTTGACCTGGTTTCGCTCGGTATCGGCGCGATTATCGGGACCGGAATTTTTGCCGTTATAGGTACGGCGGCTGCTGGAAGCGCAGGGCATATCGGCGCGGGGCCTGCGGTTTCACTTTCGTTTATTATCACCGCCGTCGCGTGCGCATTTTGTGCACTTTGTTATGCCGAGTTTGCCGCGCTCGTGCCGATCTCGGGGAGCGCGTATACCTATTCGTATGCAACACTCGGAGAAGTTGTCGCATGGATCATAGGATGGGATTTGATCATCGAATACGCCGTCGGGAATGTTGCTGTGGCGATCGCCTGGGCCGCGTATTTTCATCAGCTGCTTGAAGGGCTGGGGGTGTACATCCCGGCATGGCTTTCGGTTGATTATCGTTCGGCGCACCAGGCCGCGGAGGCCGTTGTTGCGGCAGGAGGTTCCGTGACGCCGGATATTGCGCTGGCGCATGAGGCATGGCTGAATCATCCGACAATTTTCGGAATCCCGGTTATTTTCAACTTTCTTGCCGTCGTCATCGTCGCCTTCGTGACGTGGCTCCTTGTTATCGGTATCAAAGAATCAGCCACGGCAAACAACATCATGGTCGCGTTGAAGATTGTGATACTTTTGTTTTTCATCGGTGTGGGTGCAACGTATGTGAAGCCGGAAAACTGGTCTCCCTTCATGCCGAACGGTTTTGCCGGCGTGTGGACAGGAGCGAGCCTCATTTTCTTTGCGTTCATCGGGTTTGATGCCATTTCCACAGCAGCGGAGGAATGCAAAAACCCCGGCCGCGATATGCCAATTGGCATCATTGGTTCTCTGATTGTATGCACGTTCATCTATGTCGCGACAGCCTTCGTCTTGACCGGGATTCAGCCGTGGGATCAACTGGGGGTTGCCGACCCGCTTGCCGCCGCATTTGCCAATCTTGGCCTGAACTGGGCTGCAGGCATTATCTCACTCGGAGCCGTCATTTCGATGACCGCTGTTCTGCTCGTCTTTCAACTTGGACAACCTCGAATATTTTTTTCCATGTCGCGGGACGGGCTTCTCCCAAAATACTTTGCCAAAGTGCACAAGAAATACCAAACCCCGCACACGACGACGATATGGACGGGCGTTGTCGTTGCGGCAATCTCTGCCGTGGCGAACATCAATGAAATTGTCGAATTGACGAACATCGGGACATTGTTTGCGTTTGCGCTCGTTTGCGCCGGAGTCATCATTCTCAGGAAGACAGACCCCGATCGGCCAAGGGTTTTTAGAACGCCGTTTGTTCCGCTCGTTCCGCTCCTTGGAATTGCCATGTGTGTCTATCTCATGTTTGGATTGCCGAGCATAACGTGGGTGAGATTCGGCATCTGGTTGCTGTATTTCACCTACGGTTTTTGGAAGAGTCACTTGAGGAAAAAAGCATGACGCAGGAACCTGTCCAGAGTCAGCCACAGCTTCTGCGAGCGCTCGGGCTGCGCGAAGGCATCGCCATTCACATGGGGTGCATTATCGGGTCGGGGATTTTCATTGTCCCGGCCACGATCGCAGGTCATTTACAAGCGATGGGGCCTATTCTCATTGTGTGGATTGTTGCGGGGATGTTGACTCTCTTCGGAGCTCTCACGCTCGCAGAATTGAGCGCTGTGCTCCCACAGGCTGGAGGGCCGTATGTCTATCTTCGCAACACCTTCGGTAAGATTTGGGCTTTTCTTTTTTCCTGGAACGATTTTTTCATCAACAAGGCGGGTTCTGCGGCTGCATTGGCGATCGGTTTTGCGACATTCCTCGGCCATTTCGTTCCCGCCACAAGTCCGGAGAACGCGTTTTATCATACCGCGTTTTCTCTCTTCGGGAACGAAATGGATTTCAAGTTTGGGTGGACGCAAATCGTGGCAATGTTTATCATCGGCCTTGTGACGGTGTTCAACGTTCGCGGTGTCAAACTTGGCGGCTG
>JACPSI010000075.1 GCA_016193365.1 Ignavibacteriales bacterium | reverse complement strand
TAGGCGCCGTCCCAAAGTACTTGCGGCTGGGCGGACTGTAGCGAACCATCGCAGCGACATTGTATTTTGTAGGACTTCCCTCCTTGGTGACAACGTTGATGACGCCGGATCGGATGTTGCCGTACTCGGCATTGAACCCACCCGTTTGAATTTGAATATCCTCGACAGAAAGTAAACTGATGCCCGTGTACGGAGTGTTGTCACGCTCATCTCTTAACGTTAGCCCATTTACGACAAACGCAGTCTGGTCGGAGCCGCCTCCGCGGACGGTTAAACCTTGAACTCCCGCCTGCAAGCCGATAACGCTGGACACTTGGGCAATCGGCAAGTTCGCGACTTCCGCGGCGCTGATGTTGGCTCTACTCGCAGAAACGTCCCTTTGAACAATGGGCCTTGTCGCCACGACAACGACTTCCTGAGCGCTGATCGCCGCTTCAGTAAGCGAAAAATCAACCGTCGTGGTCTGGTCGATGTTGACGCGAACGTTTTCCATAACCGAAGGAGAGTAGCCAATATAGGATGCGCGAACGGTGTATGTTCCCGGGGGCACGTTCAGGATGACAAAGTAACCGTCGATATTTGTCGAAGCGCCCATTGTGCTTCCCTCGATGACAACGTTCACGCCAATGAGTTTTTCGCCAGTCCTTGAGTCTGAGACAGTACCAGCGATTTTACCGGTGGTTCCGGTTGAGAAGAGGTTCGATATGAGAAGAATTGAAAGAAGGAGGACGCAGAGTGTAACAAACTTCATAGTCGATGTCTCCTCGCAAGGTGGAGAAACACAGTCATTTGAAAGCCTGGTGACAAGAAGGAATCAGCGTCATGGAATATGGGAACATGACAGTCAAGAAAGAAGAGTCAAAAAAATGGGGCAACTCGTGACGGCCAGGGAAGCCTTAAATGGACCATTGCTCGCCAAATTCCAGCGCAGCGTGGTTAACGAGAGAAGCCGTAAGCGAGGATACCGGTTGGTTCAGAATTCGAGCTATGGAGCACCCATCACTCGGTTCTTCCCTTTATCACCGCGGTCAATCTATAGAAACTTGAAGTGTTTGTCAAGCATTTTAGGAAAAGATTTTGTCGATGGGTCTCTCAGAATTCTCAAATTTTCGACCAAATTTTTGAAAATGAGAATTGTTCTTGCATTTGAATATGTGTTGAAGCAGAACTCGAGACTTGTCTCTCAACGACGCACGGGAGGAACTTCTACGCGTTGCACGAGCGCCAATCCTGCCAAAAGGAAAAAACCAACGGAGAGGATAGCCGTTCGCTGGTCGACAAAGGATGAGATAAGTCCGAACACAAGTGGACCCACGATGGCAGAAGCTTTCCCAAAAAATGAATAAAATCCGAAGAATTCTGTTTTCTTTTCAAGAGGCGTTATATGCGACATGAGGCTGCGGCTGGTGGATTGCGACGACCCCAGGGCAATCCCGGCAAGGACCCCGACAACGTAGAACATCGATTTGGTGTGGACGAAATAAGCTACAACGACAATGCCAATCCAGAGCAAAAGAGTTACAGTCAATGTTTGTTTATGGCCCCATTTATCAGCCAGAACCCCAAAGACAGCGGAACCGACGATCCCCGACGTCTGCACAATCCCAAAAAAAATCACGATTTCGCTAAGGTCGAATTTCAACGTTTCCATCGCAAAGATCGAAGAGAAAATGATGATCGTGTTGATACCGTCGATATAGCAAAAATAAGCGACGAGGAACCGGCCAATATTCTTGTAGCGCGAAAAGTCGCGAAAAGTGGCAAGGACGCGTTCAACCCCGATTTTGACAAAATTCAACTTCAAGCTTGCAGTACGCAAGCGGTCAGGCAAGAAGAGAAACAGCGGCGCCGAAAATACCAGAAAAAAAGCCGCAGCAATAAGAAAACTCAGCCGCACGTTGAAAAGGTTTGACTCGACGAATCCAGCAGCATACAGCGGGAACGCGACCACGAGCGTCACCAGGGAGCCAACGTACCCCATGGCAAAACCGTAGCCGGAGACACGCCCGTAACTTCGCTCCGTTGTGATCTCCGGAAGGAACGAATCATAGAACACAAGCCCGGCTTCGAACCCAACATTGGCCGCGATGAGGAGAAGCATTCCTGCAACAACCATCGACTGCTCGACCGTGAACATGGCGGCCGTGGCCGCGATACAGATTGCCGTAAAGATTCCAAGAAATCTCTTTTTGCCGGTTCCATAGTCCGCTGTGGCGCCGAGGATGGGGGAAAGGACTGCAACGACAAGCATTGACGCGCTGAAAGCGGCCCCCCAGAGAAAATCAGCCCGCGGGCCATGTTCGGCAACAACCTGCTTAAAATAGAGAGGATAGCCAACGGTTAACACAATGACATAAAAAGCCGTGTTCGCGAAGTCGAAAAGCGTCCACGCAAAAATCTGGCTGCGTGTCGCCGGCTCTCGCTCTGACAAAGCAGTTGTAGGAGCGCCGGTCATGTGGCGGGTTTTTTGCTGAGGGAGGTTTCCTGCAGTCCGCGACCCGATTTCTTCAGCCGGCTACTGGTTCTGAGGTCATTCAGTACAGAATCTAGGACGCCGTTTACAAACTTGTCGCTTTTTTCCGTGCTGAAGGTTCGGGCGATTTCGATGGCTTCGTTGATGGAAACTTTTGGCGGGATGTCCTCAAAATAGAGAAGCTCGCAGATGCCGATCCTGAGGACAATCTTGTCAATAACGGCCAGGCGGTTGAATTCCCAATTTTTGACCTTCCCCTTGATAATCGCGTCAATTTCTTTGGAGGTCTCTATGACCTTATAGATGAGTGTTTTGGCGAATTCGAAGGACTCCTTATGCTGGCGCAGGTCAGACACAATGGTCTCGATGATCAGCTCTATGGGTTCGTGGGAGATCTCCAGTGCGTAGAGAGCCTGCATCGCCTTTTCTCGAACAATTCGCCGCCGGACAGACATGGCAATAGTTAAAGAACACGAAGAGAAAGTGACTAAGAAGGAATTTATCCGACCCCACCTCACATCCCATCTGAGGGGAAGGAGGGCGGGGTCTGGGACTTTTCTCCCAAAAAACTGGAACTAAGTCTTGTTCGCTACTTCATTATGATGGGCAACGCCATTCGACTTACCGGAATAAATATGCTTGATGCGGCCGAGGGATTGAATTCTGTATTCGGCCAGTTTGTTGGCAGCAACCGATGTCGGCACTTTTTCTTCCCGTGCAATCTGAAAGATCTGCTGCAAAATGCCGTAAATCCCTTCTGCCTGTTTGAGAACACGTTCCTCGTTGTATCCTTCCAGCTCACTGGCAACATTGATCAATCCGCCCGCGTTGATGGCGTAGTCTGGTGCATAAAGGATTTTTCGGTCCATGAGCATCTGGATGTGCTTTTTTTCTTCCAGGAGCTGGTTGTTGGCGCCGCCCGCCACGATCCGACATTTGAGTTTGGGAATGCTCTCGTCGTTGAGAATGCCTCCAAGGGCGCAAGGGGCAAAAATGTCTGCCTGAGTTTCAAAAATCTTTTCCGGCTTGATGTACGTGGCCGAAAAACGCTTCACTGCGGCTCTGGCCCGTTTTTCCTGGATATCCGTTATGAACAACTTTGCGCCTTCTTTCGCGAGGTGTTCGCAAAGGTACGTTGCAACCTTGCCGGCGCCCTGCACCGCCACTTTCATGCCCTTGAGTGAATCCGACCCGAACACCTCATGAGCGCACGCCTTCATGCCAACATAGACGCCGAAACCGGTCACCGTGGACGGGTCACCGCCTCCGCCGAGAAGCCGGGAAACACCGGTCACATGCCGCGTCTCCATCCTGATCCATTCCAGGTCGCGAACTTCCGTGCCAACATCGGCGGAAGTGATGAAACGGCCTCCAAGAGTGTCGACAAACCTGCCATACGTGCGGAACAGGCCTTCCGTTTTGTCTTTTTCCGGGTTTCCAATGATCACTGCTTTTCCGCCGCCCAGGTTCAATCCCGCGATCGCGGCTTTGTAAGTCATCCCGCGCGAAAGCCTCAGAACGTCGCGCAGTGCATCCTCCTCGCTTGTATACATCCACATGCGTGTGCCGCCGAGCGAAGGGCCGAGCGTCGTGTTGTGTACGGCAATGACAGCGCGCAGGCCGACCTTCTTGTCGGAGCAGAAGACGACCTGTTCGTGGTCGCGACGTTCAAGTTCTTCAAAAGTATTCGTCATGGGTGCAGGCACGACTCCCGGAATCTCTCACGAGATTCCAGAGAGATTCCGGGAGTCTTTTATGGTGATTATTCGAGGTCTGCTTCTTTGATTTTCCGAACGACGACAGCCTGGAATTCCGGATCTCGGGAAAGCAGATTGAAGTCCGCGTTGAGGATCTCTGCGTAGCTGTAATCCAATTCGAGAGCGCGCTTTAGTGCAGCGAGGGCTTCCGGCTTCTTATTCCATATTGCGTAGGCATTAGCCGTCCGGTAGAATACCTCCGCGTCCGATGAAGCAAGGTCTGACGCCGTTTTGAGCTCTTTTTCCCAGTCTCCGGTAGGGTCGCCCAGTCGAGAGAGGAACAGCGCGCGGTATACATGTGCCCGCCCGTCCCTGGGGTTTGCATCCGCCGCCTCGCGAGCAACCTTTTCACCAGGTTCGAGAAACTTTTTGGCGTCTTCAACTTTTCCGGTCACCTGGAATGCCTGTCCAATTCTGTAATAGGTTGCGAAATCTCTTGCGTTTCTTTCAAGGATCTTCCGGAAAAACGCGACCGTCTTGCTTTCCTGGACCTGAGCATCCCAGACTTTCGAAAGGAACCTCGAGGTGACGACGAATTCGTTCGCGCCCAGATCGATGGCCGCTTGATATGCGTTCGCCGCCTCTCCATACTGTTGCCTGAAATGATGAATCAATCCCGCGACAAAATACGTATCCGGGTTTCTGGGGTCGATCGACTTCGCCTCGGCGAGATGGTCGGCGGCTTTTTCCAGATCTCCTTCCACAAGAGAGAGGAGAGAGAGTTCGCGATGGGCATCGGGGTTGACTGCCTGAAGCGAAAGGCTCCTGTTGACATTTCGTTTCGCATCCTCGAACCGGCGCAAGTATCGGGACGCCATACCGATCCGGAGAAACGCTTCCGCATTTGTCCTGTCCGTCTCCGCGGCTTTTCTCGCTGCATCGATAGCCTCAGCAAGCAGTGTACGGTTCGCTTCTCCACCGACCCTGAATTGCCGGATGAGGCCTTCCGCAAGCGTTGCCTGGGCAAGAGAGAACGACGGCTCCTCCAGCACGACGGATTGCAGCAACGCAACACCTCTTTGCACGTCGTCGAGGTTTTTTTGACTGACCAGCCATGACCCGCGCAGGTAACGGTCATACGCAAAGGCGTTTTTTGTCGGGGAGGTGACTTTTCGCGGCTCGGCATCGATCTCCATGACTTCGAGGACACGTCGGACAACGGCCGACCGCACGTCGGGAAGAGAGGAAATGGTGTTTTCGAATTTCTCCTCCAAAGGTTTGGATTTTTTTTCAATGTCATACATCCGCACAACGAGGGCAAAATTCTGGCCGTTCGTCTGAACCTCGCCGGTGATGACTTGCTTGACATTCAATTCACGGCCGATTTTCGCAAGGTCATCAACTCCTGCGCTGTACCGGACAGAACTTGACGGCGAAACGACGCTCACATGAGCATGCCCTGTGAGGTCCTTTGCAATGAATTCCGGCAGCATCCCCGCAAGATAATTCTCCTCAGCCCCGGACCCACCAAACGAAACGACGGCAATGGAGGCGGAGTTGGGGAACATTGCCCTGAACGCAATCGGCACGCCGAAATAAAGAAGTGCTGCCGCTCCTATGACAGCAGCGACGCGGGTCCCGTATCTCACCAGGACTTTTATCATGGCCGCGCGTCGACGTCTTCTCTCCGCTTCTTCCGCCGCTGCGGCCGCCGCGGCTGCTGCGGCCTGTTGCTCGGCTAATTCACGAGCGAGTTGGGCTGCGTCCTTTTCTTTTTTCCTCCCTTCGACAACCTTCGGAGCTTCTTCAACTTCCTTGACGACGACTTCCGCTTCTTCTTTTTGGACCTTCTCCTCGAGAATTCCCTTCAACTCGTTGCCAGCGATGTTCTCGGCGTCGATGGAGAGCACCTCTTCGACTTCCTGGAGAGCCTCCCTGTACTTGAACTGATCCATGAACTGTTTAGCTCTTCGTATGCCGCCTTCGGTGCGTTCACGGCGCTCATCTTCGCTCCGTCGTTTTGCGTCTTCCTCCCGCCGCTGTTTTTCTTTCTGCTCGTAACGCTTGTCCTCAATCTTGCCAAGAAGGGCCTGTCCTCGTGCATGAAGAGGAACAATTTTGAAGATCTCATTGGCATGTTTTTCTGCCTCGTCAAAATCGTTTTGATTGAAGTATTCTTCGGCTTTCTTATAGAAGCCCTCGACCATCTCCTGTTTCTGCTCTTCTTCCGCAAGCCGCTTTTCCACCTCGGCGCGGTTCGGGTCAATCCGGTAAATTTCGTTGATTTCCGCTTCGGCTTTTTCAAATTCACCTTTTTCGTAGAACCGCTCCGCCTTCCGGTAATGTTCTTCAATGAGACGGGTTTTTACTTCCTCGGACATTTGGTCGGCGCCGGCGGCTTTTTGCTTCTTCGCCTCAATCGCTTTTGCTTCTTCAGCTTCCTCCTGGGTGACAGCCTCGACTTTTCGCTTCGAAGGCGCCTTTTTTGCCCTCTCCGACGGCTGGGAGAATGCAGGAATGCTGTCAAAGAGGATTTCATAGACCTCGACAGGCTCTTCGATATTCTTCAGCTCCATGGAACCCATGTGGTACACCTTTAGGTCCATCTTCTTTTTGACCTGACTGTAAACGTCGGCGGTGATGCAAATGCGAGTCGGCTCGGTGATCGCTTCGATGCGGGAAGCGATGTTGACGCCGTCGCCGTACATGTCGTTTCCGACGACCACCACATCGCCAAGGTGAATGCCTATACGAATCTCGATTCGTTCGAAATCATTTTTGTCTTCGTTGTATTTGTAAAAATATTCCTGGGCTTTGATCGCGCACTTGACGGCGTTGACGGCGCTGGCGAAATCCACCATGAAGGAATCGCCGATGACTTTGATGACTTTTCCGCCATGCTTGGCCACGAACACCCGCATCATGGCGTCGTGGGTCTTTAGGATTTCCATCGCAGCCTTCTCGTCTTTTCCCATTTTTTTGGAAAAGGCCTTGATGTCCGTGAACATGATTGCCGCGAGCTTGCGATTACTTTCTTCGTCGCCTTCCTGGGACGTTATGTCTTCGTCGGCCATAAACTAGTGAGTGCGTGCGATGAAAAAAATTCCGTGGAATTTGGGTACAGAGCGAATGGGAGTCCGTGTGATGGGTCGCTGGACGGCCCCCGGTTGTTCAACGTTCACTCGTTTTCGTCAAAGACTGGAAAAAAAACCACAGTCGGACGGTAAGATATTCAGGGGTTCAATCAATGTCAACCCGTTTTCCCCTCGCCTCCTGGGACACTGTAGTATTTCTTGACGTACTCGGCGACCATGCGCGTTGTATTGAACACGGGGATGAGTGTCTCCATGGCATTCCGGATTCTTTTGAGCCATTTGCGCGGCACGCCGAGCTCATCCCTGTCGTAAAACTCAGGGACCACCTCCTCGGCCAGCGTGCGGTAGAGATGGTTGAAATCCTCTTCGTCCTGCTTTTCCATGTCCGAATTTGTTTCGTGATTGCCGATTGCCCATCCGTTCGATCCGTTGAAGCCTTCTGGCCACCATCCGTCCATGATACTGAGGTTAATGCCGCCGTGGATGGCGACTTTCTGGCCGCTCGTGCCGCTTGCCTCCAGAGGCCTTCGTGGAGTATTCAACCATACATCGGCTCCGGCAATAAGCTCGCGTGCCACGTTGATATCGTAATTCTCGATGAACACCACCCTGCCGAAGAGCTGAGGATGACGCGTGATTTCAACAATACGCTGGATGAATTTCTTTCCTTCATTGTCCCGCGGGTGGGCCTTGCCCGCAAAAATTACCTGGACGGGACGGTCGGCATTTGTGAGAAGAGGAATAGTCTTTTCCAGGTGGCGAAAAAGGAGAGGAGCGCGTTTATACGTCGCAAAACGCCGCGCAAAGCCGATGGTAAGCGCATCGGGGGAAAGAACATGCATCCACGTCGATGAACCGTCGCCCCCCAGCCTCAGGTTTTGCTCTCGCAGTTGCCGCCGTGCAAAATCGACAAGGTCGCGCCGAAGTCCATAGCGAAGCGCCCAGAGCTCCTCATCGCTGGCAAGCTCATCGCTCTGAATTTTCTTCCAGAACTTTGGTTCCACGAGCCGGTGCGTCCAGTCAAAACCGAGTCTTTTGTTCCAGAATTCGTGCGCATGCTTCGTAGCCCATCCCGGAGTGTGGACGCCGTTGGTAATGTGTCCGATCGGAAC
>JACPSI010000074.1 GCA_016193365.1 Ignavibacteriales bacterium | reverse complement strand
TTTCAGTGGCTCGATGAGGAATTTCAGAGCTTCTGCATACGGAATTCGTTCAGCGAAGGGGACCAAGACAATCTTCTTGTAAACAGGACTCACTCTTTTTTGAGGCTGGAAAAGGGCAACAGAGTTATACGATTCCACAAAGAGCCTTGGCCCTACTCTTTGCGATGTCACGGAGGCATGCGCCGAATCTGAATATTCAAGGTGATGCAAACCGGTCAGGATGGGAATGCCGATGGAGTCGATAAGATTATGAAGTCTCGGTAATTCGGAAGAGAATCTCGGAATCAGCACAGGAAACGGAACGGCCGTTTCGGGCCAAACGATCAAATCAGGTTTTGAAGCCGAGATGTTCCGGGATTCGCGAAGATACGTGTTAAACTGCAAAAGGTATGAATCCCACTTCGATGCAAATCCCTCTCCCCATTTTTCCCATGGGTCAATATTAGGCTGTATGAGCCCTACTTTCAACAATGTCCCGGGTTTCCGTTGACCCTCGGATGCTTTAACGACGAAGCCATTCACAAGAGGGGCGGCATACAACACAAAGAGCATTCCAAGAGCGGCCAAAGTCCTGCGAGATTTGAGCTGCCATTCTTGTGTCGACAATTTCAGTAAGAGAACAAAAGCAACCGCATTGAACCACAAAATCAAGAAAGAGAGGCCATAGGAAGACGTGTATTCCACGACCTGACTTCTCAGGAGGTCGTAGGCTTGGCTGTTGCCGATCGTAATCCAGGGAAAGGAGAATTCGGTCAGTGAATGGCTGTACTCAAAAGAAATCCACAGGAAGATGAAGGCTCCAAGTCCGGGAATCAGCCCAAGTCGACGTCGCACGAAAAAAGAGAGCATGATGGAAGGTATATAAAAGAACGGATGAGCCAACAACAGCGCGGCATTGGAAGTCATCAACCACCCGTCTCTGCCATGAGTCCATCCCCCCGTCCAATAGAGGGTAAGAAGATGGAACACAAACAAGAAGACGTATGAATAGCGAAGAAGCTCCCGATACGTCTCCATTCGTTCCATAAGAATGAAGAAGGGAATGAACGCCACGTAGGCCAGAGTGTACAACGGTGAAGGAGGAAACGCCAGGCCGATCAGAATTCCTGAACTTACTGCAAGCACTAAGTTGAATCGCTTTTGCCCGGGCATCACGGGGAGTGTTTGAATCAAGGAGAGCCGCCCTTCCTTCCTCTCTTCAGCAACATCTTTTCAGAAAAAGTAAAAAGAGCGATGATGACTCCCCCACACACAAGGCCGATGACAGCGCCTCCGATGACATCGGAAGGATAGTGGACGCCCACGTAGATCCGGGAGAACGCCACTAGCCCCGCGAAGGAAAACCATGCCCAGGCGAATCGCTGGAAGAAGAACGAAATGACCAGGGCCCCGGCAAAGTTGTTCACTGCATGAGATGACGGAAAAGCGTATCCGCTCCCGCACGAGACAAGAAGGCGAACATCGCTTAACTCGTGACAGGGTCTTGGCCTTTCGAGAAGAAACTTAATGACACTGCTGCTTAACTGGTCGCTTAACGCAATAGTCGGAATGAGCAGGAGGATTGCGATTCTTGCATTCCTTCCACCCTTGACGGCCCAGAGAATGAGTGCAAGCAGGACGAGAACGACCGCCGGTCTGTTCTTATTGAGGTCCGTGACGAACGGCATGAGAACATCAAATACGACATTCTCTAACGAATGATTGACAAAATAGAAGACGGCTTTATCGATGAGAAACAGGAACTCAGCCACAGAGGTTTATACCAAGAAACGACAGCGGTCGATCACGAGGACTTTCTCGAGCGTTTTGAATACAGCTGATGAGCGAGGACGGCGACAAGCGCTCCTATGACAACGATGGTAATCGTCTGGCCGTAGGCCTGAAGATAAACGAGGACCGCCCGCCAGTTTTGGCCCAATGCTTTGCCGGCATACAACAGGAGAAAATTCCACGCAAGGGCACTTGCGAATGAAAGTGCTGTAGATTTCAAAATCGATAACTCAGACATACCGACGAAAAACGATACAACAGCTCTTGTCCCTGCCATAAATCTGTTCGCGGCTACCACCCAGTATCCGTATTTTCGAAACCATGCTTCAACCTTATGTATTCCATCAATCGGAATGAACTTGATCTTTCCTTTCTCGACAATTTTGTCGCCAAACCAATCGCCGATTTTGTACATCGTCATGAACCCAAGCGTACTCCCTGTCGTTGCAAGAAGAAGGGCAAGACCAAAATTGACCGTCCCGATACCTGCCAGGGATCCCGCTGCAATCACAATAACATCGCTCGGGAATGGAGGAAAGATATTTTCAATATACGCTATCCCGGCGACAACGAAATAGACCCAGAACGGGTCTAGTCGGCTAAGATTATCGACAAAAGCCTCCACTGCTCGCTCTTGTTATTCCACGAAAGGTCGAACGGACACGACGGCAAACGCGGCGCAACCTCCGCCCCGCCCAAGATGCCCGAGCCCCTCGTTCGTGGTTGCCTTGACTGAAACGCAATTCGACGCGATTTTCAGCGCCGACGAGATTCTCTTTCGCATGACCTGAACGAATTTTCCGATTCTCGGCTCCTCAAGGACCACCGTTGAGTCAATATTCACGACTGAAAATTTCTTTCTCTTCAAGAGCACTCCAACGTGAGAAAGAAGTTTAAGGCTGGAAATGTCCTTGTACCGCTTATTCGTGTTGGGAAAGTGTGTGCCAATATCGCCAAGCGCCGCGGAACCGAGAAGAGCATCGCAAATGGCATGAATCAGGACGTCAGCGTCCGAGTGGCCCAGCAGGCCGAGTTTTGACGGAATCCTCACACCGCCAAGCATCATCTTCCTGTTGGGCTCAAGACGATGGATATCGTACCCAAACCCAAAGCGGACGCCTTCAACTGGTTTCATTTTCAATTTCCTCGATTATCGGATTTCAAAGCCTTTCCTCGTTGGGTCGTCATCTTTCCATTGGATTTTCATATCCGCAACATGCGCGGCACGCGGGCCGACCTTTACAGCTTTGATGAATTCCTCGAGAACCGAACGGTCGCCAAATGCTTCAATTTCTACGGCGCCGTTGTAGAGGTTTCTCGCATACCCCCTTAAGCCCAACGTCGAAGCCTGTCGAAGAACAAAATACCGGAAACCAACGCCTTGAACAAATCCTTCAACAACAATGTGCACCCCGAGTTGCATAAGAGCAATCGAAAGTACTCGTAATAGGTTTCAAAATCAATGAATCAGCTGTCGTGCGGGAAGCGATTTGATGATTTGATTGAACAATCGAAGAGATATGCGTTTCTCAATCTTTGCGCATGGAGCGATAAAGCGCAGTGTGTCGATAATTGCGCGGGACGACACTCCAACACGCAAGGCTCCGCGCATGTGCGAAAAGAACTGGGGAAGAAATCCCTGGATGCCGAGAACAACGACGTTGACAAGCTCCCTCTCGCTCAGTGACAATCCGGGCCGGACAAAGATTTTCCCATATGCATCGCGGATGACCCAGCGAGTCATTTCCCGGTGCAATTCATTCAGCCCTGAGAGGACTTTGGCAGTCTGCTCTCCGTAGATCCTTTTGAAAACTCTCATACCGTTTCTTTGGCGAACTCTGTTTTTCGCTTGCGGTTTCTTTGTTTTTGAATGATTGAGTAGAATGAGGCTTTCCAGTCCTTCAAGCATCGCGGGAAAACCGAGGAAAAGCGAAAAGTGAATAAAGAGTTCGGAAAAAAGGACCAGGGGAAGGTTGCCCTCCTTGACCGCTTTTTTGATAAGCCCGGCAGCTCTTTGCCTGCCGCCGAGCGTGTAGAGCGTTGTCACAGCGATGCAGTATTTTTGCCGTTGTGTCAGGCTGCGGGATCTGAAGAGGGATGTGAGATTAGGTTCGCTCATAACAAAAAGGGACGGAAAACCCGTCCCATGATTGTACTTCGTGTGGGGAAGGCGGGACTTGAACCCGCACGCCTTGTGGGCGCCACCCCCTCAAGATGGTGTGTCTGCCAGTTCCACCACTTCCCCGGGTGTGACCTCGACCTTGTCAGGTTTCGACGAATTCAGTTGATCTTGACAAGGTTAAACCGAAAATCTTTTGCACTTGTTACAAGGTAACCTTGTCAAGGACGCTATCCCACTTTAGAACCTTGTCCAAGGTCAATAATCGTGAGCGTGGGTGGGCTCGAACCACCGACCCTCTGCTTAAAAGGCAGATGCTCTACCCCTGAGCTACACGCTCAAAACAAAAAAACGAATAATAAATATCGAATTTTGAATTAAGAATTTCCAAACTGGTCAACAGGTAAATGGCGTTCCTGGTTGGATATTGGATATTCATTCTTAAGATAACAAAAAAGTGCCGGTCGTTCAACAAACTAATGCGCACGGGGAGGCTCGGCGGCGGTTTGAGCCGTCTCCGCTTCCTGTTTCTTCCGATACAAAATCCCCACAGGGATGATGACACAGTATCCAAGAACGAGCAAAATGGGCGCGACCACCAACGGCATCGTGCCATCCCAGGGCTCCTGGCTTAGCGCGTAATATCCAAGCGCAATGACGATAAGTCCGACAAGAAGAATCTGATAATTTACCTTCGTAAACGGCAGATGGTCGGACTGAGTTTTCTTTTTAGCGGCCTTTGTTTCAAGTCGTGCCATTTTCTTCCTCTTTACTTTGACGAATGACGATGCTTCAAGGTTCGGCTTCCTTCTGTCTCAAACTTCAACATTCATTATTCACGATTCGTTATTCAACATTCATCTTTCTCTAACAAAAAGGCTCTCTCTTCGACCGTTCTTATCTTCTGACCCAAACGTCCTCATTCATTATTCAACATTCATCTTTTCTCTAAAAAAGGCCCTCTCTTCGACCGTTTTTATCTTGTGACACAAACTTCATCATTCATTATTCAATATTCGTTATTCGACATTCATCTTTCTCTAACAAAAAGCCCGGCATCGGGGGAAACGCCGGGCTCGACCATTCAATAACAACAGTCAGGGGAGTAACTGTCGTTCAGGTCAATGTAAATTTAACCCATTTTTTCTGAAAGTCAAGACGACGCTTTCGCCGTGGAGAGCCTTCCGTCCGACAAACGCAGCACACGGTGGGCTCTTTTTGCGAGGTCGGGATTATGGGTTGCAATCACAAAAGTCAGACCTCTCTTCTCCGACAACGAAACAAGGAGTTTGTGCAGGTTCAAGCCGCTCTCCTCGTCCAGGTTGCCCGAGGGCTCATCCGCGAGGACAATCTGAGGGTCGTTCATCAACGCTCGGGCCACCGCAACACGCTGTTGCTCGCCGCCTGAGAGCTGATTGGGCTTGTGCGCGAGTCTCTCTTCCAAACTGACTTCCATAAGCGCCTTTTCGGCTTTCGCAAACACCGAGTTCCTCGTTTTCCCCGCAATGAGCGCCGGCATGCTCACATTCTCAAGGGCCGTGAACTCCGGGAGTAAATGATGGAATTGAAAGACAAAACCGAGGGTCTTATTCCTGAAGTTGGCAAGTTGTTCTTCCGAAAAAGCAAAGATCTCCTTTTCGTCAAAAAACACCTTTCCCTGCGTCGGACGGTCCAAGCCACCGAGAAGATGCAGCAGCGTGCTCTTTCCCGAGCCCGAAGGCCCGACGATGACGACGATTTCTCCCTCTTTAATGTCAACATCGACACCCTTGAGAACCTGCAGGACAATTTTTTCCCCTGTGTGGTATTCCTTCCAGATATTCTCCCCTCGCAAAAGCGCCGGCTTCTTTGTCATTCCCACCGGATGGCCTCCGAAGGGATGAGTGCAGCTGCGCGCCTGGACGGATGGAGTGTCGCGAGGGCGCATAAGCCAACAGCTGCGGCAGAGACAAAAAACAAATCCGTTATTCTGAGCTCAACCGGGATCGCCGGAATGATATACACCGTTGGATCGAGCGGAAACAAGTGATACTTTTCTTGCAAGTAAACGACTGTGAGTCCGATTGCCGTCCCCAGAACCGTGCCGATAATCCCGACAGCGACGCCCTGTGCAAAAAACACCTTGCTGATGCTCCGGGCAGTGGCACCCATGGATTTGAGGATCCCGATGTCTCTTGTCTTCTCGATAACAGACATTGTGAGCGAGCCGAGCAGGTTGAATGAGGCAACCGCGATGATAAGGCTCAGAATAATGTACGCCGACCATCGCTCAATCTGCATGACAGTATAGAGCTCCTTGTGCAGGTCGTACCACGTGAAGACTCGATAGTTCTTCCCAAAGCGCTGTTCGATTTTCCGGCTCAACTGGATGGCTCGGTCGGGGTCATTCAGCTTGACCTCGATGCCGTCGATTTTTTCACCCATCGCAAAAAGAGATTTCCCCGCCTCGATTCCGACAAAAGCATAGTAGGCATCGTAGTCTTTGTTGTTCGATTCGTAGATCCCTGCAACACGGAACTTCCTGATAAGCGGCTGACCAATCTGCATCATCGCCAGCTCCGAGCCCGCACTACTCACGATTGCCAGCGTATCCCCAATAACGGAGCCAAGCCGGTCAGCAAGGTTGAAGCCTATAATAATGCCGCCTTTTTCTTCGCCATCGAGGGCGAGTGTTCCGAGTTTAATGCTGCGAGGTAAACCCGAGACTACATTTGCTTTCTGAACGTCTATTCCTTTAATGTTGACGACGCGGTTGACATTACGGGAAACAATCATGGCCTTTGCCGTTACATAATCGCCGTACCCGCGGAGGTCTGCTTGTGTATCAAGAAACTGTCTTAACGTGTCGTACGACGTTGCAGTCGACCGATCCTGCCTTTCTATCTGCACATGAGGGTCGAAGTTTACCAGGATGGACGTGACGAGCTCATTGAAGCCATTAAAGACAGACAACACCACGATCAGAGCCGCTACGCCAATTGTCACTCCAGCGATCGAAATGATGGAAATGGCCGTGACAAAACCAATTTGTTTTTTTGAAATGAGGTATCTCAGCGCAATGACGTGCTCGAAACGCATCAGGCAAACCGGAGAGTTCGGACAGGGTCCAACCGGGCGGCGAGCCGGGCTGGTACAAGCGAGGAGAGGAAACACATAACGAGCGCGGACAACGAAACCACCAGAAAATTCTGGAATGATAAATCGATGGGCACGTGCGTCATAAAATAAATACCAGAGGGCAATGGAATGAGGCGGTACCTCAGTTCCAGCCAGCACAAACCGAAGGCAATGGCATTTCCCAAGAGCGTGCCGATGAGTCCGATAAGCATCCCTTGAGAAACAAAAATGCGGGTTATGTGACGCTTCCGCATGCCGAGTGTTGCCAATGTGCCGATTTCCTTCGCTTTTTCAAGCACCATCATCAAAAGTGTGCCGATGACGTTGACTGTCGCGACGATAATAATGAGTCCAAGAATAATGGGAATCGGTTTCTTCTGCAACTCGATCCATGTAAAAAGATTTCGGTACATTTGATACATCGTCCGTGCGAAAAACGGGTATCCGAGGTCCATGGGGATGTCCTGCGCAAGGGACTCAAGTTTCTCCACATCGCTGACCATGACATCAAAGCCGGACACTGCCCGGCCTACCTGGAACAATCGTTGGGCGCTTTTCAAATTGACATAAACGAACATTCCATCGTATTCGGCCATCCCGGTTTCGTAAATCCCGCGGACCTCAAATTGCATGATTCTCGTTTGCGCAAGAGAAAGTGATGTGCCGCCTATCGCATAGAGTATTGTTTTTTCTCCAACGGCAACGCGCAGTCTTTCCGCCAGTCGCTTCCCGATAATGATTCCCTGAAGGCCTGTCTCACTTTCTTCAAGGTCATACTTCCCGTCAACGAGACGTTTTTTTGCAGCGGAAATATCGTTCGCCGGGTCAACGCCTTTTATGAGGACTCCATCAATATCTCCGGTAGAACGTATCATTCCCTCGCGCGCCAGGTAGGGAGCAATCTCGGTGACCTCCGGATATCTCTCCATAACGCGCTGCATGGCTTTATCCGCGTTCGGAAGAATCTGGTTGTCAAAGCCAAACAGTTGCATGTGAGCCGTAAAGCTGATCACGTTGCTTTTGATTGTCCGCTCAAACCCATCCAGGATGGAGAGCGTTATGATCAGACTTGCAACGCCGAGCGTCACGCCAATTATTGCGATCGAGGTTATCAAGGACATGAACCGCCGGTTCGTACGCGAGCGGATGTAACGGAGCGCTATGAAAAACGAAAGAGGAATACGGAAACGCCGGAAGTTCACTGAGCAGGCTTTTTCGTTGAGGATTCCATGAGATAACCCTTGATAAACTCATCGAGTTCTCCGTCCATGACTCCATGTACGTCGCTTGTCTCAATCCCGGTGCGGTGGTCTTTAACGAGCTGGTATGGCTGGAACGTATACGAACGGATCTGACTTCCCCATTCGATTTTCTTTTTCGTGCTCTCCAGCGCGTTCAGCCTCGCTTCCTCTTCCTCGCGTTTGAGTTGATAGAGTCTCGACTTCAGCATTTTCATCGCCCGTTCTTTATTCTGAAACTGAGACCTCTCCTGTTGACATGCGACAATAATTCCTGTCGGGACGTGTGTAATGCGGACTGCGGTCTCCACTTTGTTGACGTTCTGCCCGCCCTTTCCGCCCGACCTGTATGTATCTATTTTCAGGTCTGCCGGATTTATCTCGATTTCGAAATCATCCTCGACTTCGGGATAAACAAACACTGAGGCAAATGATGTGTGTCTGCGTGCGTTGGAGTCGAAAGGAGAAATGCGAACCAGCCTGTGCACACCGTTTTCTGCTTTGAGATAGCCGTAGGCAAACTGCCCCACCACCTCGACCGTGGCACTTTTGATACCGGCTCCCTCGCCTTCCTGAAGGTCGGCAAGGTTCACCTTGAAGCCGCTTCGCTCACACCAACGCGTATACATGCGCAGCAGCATTTCCGCCCAATCCTGCGCTTCTGTCCCACCCGCTCCCGAGTGAATTGTGAGCAGGGCATTCTTTGAGTCATCCGTGCCGCTCAACATATTCCTGAATTCAAGTACCTCGATTTCCTTCTGGAGCTTTTCAATATCGGTGATGATCCCGCCGACGACGCTTTGCTCGTTCGTTTCCTCAGCTAACTCAATCAGAGAAAGAGTGTCCTGAGAAAGGGTCTGGAGTTTACGCCAAGATTCCACCCATTGCTTTCTTGAGTTTAATTCGAGCATGGTTTTCTGCGCGGCGACATTATCGCTCCAGAAGTTCGGCTCCGCGCTTTTCGCTTCCAATTTCTGCATCTCGGCCTCTTTTTTATCGAGGTCAAGATAGCCCCTCAGCGCAATGAGGCGTTTAGTTTGTGCTTCTAGTTTTTCGCGTAAATCAGAAAACATTATTTTAAAAATGAATAATGAATAATCAACAAGGAATGTCCAATTACCAACTTCCTATTTGTTTCGTTTGTTTTTGTTTGCGGTGACGATGCTTTTCACAAATATCGCGATGAGCTCATCTGATTCCTTAATCGACGAGGTAATTGAATCATCTGTTAAGAGGCCGAGCCGGAAAGTGAGCTTTAAGGCCGCCTAGGTTTCTCTTAGTTCTTTTGTAATAATCTTCAACTTATGAACAAAATCACTTCTCGATTCAGCAGATTGCGCTTCGCCGTAATTGAACAACGGAGAAAAGCCGGATTTAATAAGTTGACCAGAAATGTAGTTTCCCGCTCTGGTGTTCGGCATTCTATCGACTATGCGTGCTATCGAGACAGCAAAATCTTCCAATCTCAAGTCCAAATCAAACTTCATTGACCAACCGTTGGAATTGGACATTCTTCATTCCATGTTGGATGTTCAATATTCAATTTTTTCTTTTATGTCGATTTGCATCCTCAGCAGCGCCGCAGCCAGTGTTTTTCCTTGCGCATCATTTTTCAACGATTTCGTTCCTCCTCCACCCAGAGCATTGTGGAGAAGGAAATTCAAGGCCCAAAGATTCGGCAGCTCATAGCGCTCCACTTTTCCCAAAACCATTTGGCCGAAGTACTCCCCTACAACCTGCGCCGTCACATATTTCTCGATTATCGGATAAAACTCTTTCTTTCTCGCAATGAGCCCGATGTTCGCCGTATCTCCCTTGTCTCCTGAACGCCCATGACAGATATCGAGAAGCCTGACCTTCATGAAATCTCTTTGATAATAACTTCAGGTTTGACCGCGCTCTTTGGAATCAGTGCCGGCCAATACGAAATCACTTCGCTTGGCTTCGGCCTTCCTCCTGCAAAACCTGTAACCGACGGCGGGCCAGTGAGAATCAAGGGCGCGATTTCTTTTCCAAAACGCTCAACGGAATCATAATCCTGGCTCCGCACACCTACACGCAGGGCAACCTCATTGACATCCTTGGCGTTCGCCGCAAGGTGTCCGTGTGATGAATTGTAACCGACAAACTCGGACCGGATTTCTTCAAACTCTAGGCCAAGGTTCTTAATTCTAGTTCTGAGAACCTCATCGGCTTTCTTTGCCTTTTCCAACGCATCAGGCCAGGAGTACGTGAGAGTACCAAATGTCGTGTATCCGTCGAGGAACGACATGGAAACTTTAAAAAACTCAGTCGCAGGCTTTCCCTTCACTCCTGAAACCTTGACACGGTCTTTGCCGGCATGCTCAAGCTGAATCGTTGTAAAATCAGCCACGCAGTCGGGCGTAATGTACTTTCTCGGATCGCCGATCTCATACACAAGCTGCTCTTTTACGCTCTGCATCGTGATGAGCCCGCCGGTGTTTTCATGTTTCGTGATAATGATTTCCCCATTTGCGTATGCCTCCGCAATCGGAAAACCGATATGTGCCATGTCCGGAACTGCTTTCCAATCGGCCGAAAAGTTGCCGCCGCTTGCCTGGCCACCGCACTCCAAGATATGACCGGCAACAGTTCCCGCCGCAAGCTTGTCCCAGTCGCCCTCTTTCCAGCCGAATTCGTAAATCATTGGGGCAAGAGTCAGGCCTGTATCCGTCGTTCTTCCCGTAATGACCATTTGAGCGCCCTGCTTCAACGCCTCGACAATAGGCCACGCCCCAAAATAGACATTCGCACTCTGAAGTCTCTCGCGGACAGTCTCGACGCTTCGACCCGATTCCATATTCTTCAGGTCTATTCCCTGCTTCCTAAGGTCATCAATGCGATCGAGAATGTCGTCCCCAACAACGATGCCAATCTTCAGTTTTTGCACACCCAGTTCTTTTGCAGCCCCCAGAATCGCTTCAGCGCACGCAACTGGATTTACGCCTCCTCCGTTCGTAATAAGCCTGATTTTCTTTTCAACGCAGAGCGGGATAATCTGCTCGGTCAGTTCAACCAAATCCTTCGCATACCCGAGCCTCGGATCTTTACGCCTCTGCTTTTGCATGATGGACATTGTCACTTCCGCGAGATAGTCCATCATCATATAGTCGACGGGGCCTTTCGTCACTTGGTCCACCGGAGCGGTCAGCAAATCTCCCCAAAACCCCTGGCCTGAAGCAATGCGAATTGTCTCTTTCATACAATGCGGATGTGAAGTTCATCCAGTTGTTTCTTAGCAACTTCCGAAGGTGAATCGTCCATCAACGACATGGCGCTGCTTGTCTTTGGGAAAGCGATGACATCCCGTATCGAATCTTCGCCGGCGAGCAACATCACAATTCGATCAAACCCGTAAGCGATCCCTCCATGTGGAGGTGCGCCATATTTAAAGGCCTCGAGCAAGAATCCGAATTTCTGTCGCGCTTCTTCGTCTCCGATGCCGAGAAGGGAGAACACTTTGCTTTGGAGCTCTTTGCGGTGGATCCTGATGCTCCCGCCCGCGATTTCTGTTCCATTGAGTACCAAATCGTACGCACGAGCCCTGATTTTCGAAGGGTCAGAGTCGATCATCGACACATCCTCCTCCTTTGGAGAAGTAAAGGGATGATGAACGGCGGCGAATCTTTTCTCCTCCTCGCTGAACTCGAGCAACGGAAAATCCACAACCCATAAGAAGTTCCACTTGTTCAAGGGAATCAAGTTGAGACGATTTGCCATTTCCAGCCTCAAAGCACCTAAGATCGACAACGCCTTTTGCCAGGCGCCTGAGATTATCAAGACAAGATCACCAATTTTCGCTCCCAACTTGGCTGCAATTCCGGCACTTTCTTCTGCCGAAACAAATTTCTCGACGGAATTTTCAATTTTGTCTGCGTGCATTTTCATGTAAACAAGGCCGCCGGCTCCCAAAGACTTCACAAAGTCGGTAAGTCCGTCCAATTGATTCCGAGTGTAATTCGACAGACCTGGAAAACAAATTCCGGCGACAATCCCGCCTTTCTTCACGGTATCGCTAAAGACGCGGAACCGGCTTGATGCGACGACATCTGAGCAATCCCGTATCTTCAAATCAAATCGCGTATCGGGCTTGTCGCTGCCATATGTCTCCATTGCCTCTTTGTAGCTCATGCGTGGGAAATGAAGGTTCAGCTTCACATCTAGAACCTTCTCAAACATCTCCGCGATGCACCCTTCCGTCATTGTAATGACGTCGTTCTCGTCAACAAACGACATTTCCACGTCGATCTGCGTAAATTCCGCTTGACGGTCGGCCCGGAAATCCTCGTCACGAAAGCATTTCACAATCTGAAAATACCGGTCGAACCCCGCGACCATGAGGATTTGCTTGTATGTTTGCGGCGACTGCGGCAGAGCATAAAACTTCCCACGATGAATTCTGCTCGGAACAAGATAATCCCTGGCTCCTTCGGGCGTGCTTTTCATCAGAATGGGAGTCTCTACTTCAACAAAGCCATTCCGGTCATAGTACGAACGGACAACCTGATATGCTTTATGCCGCATCAGCAGGTTCTTTTGCATATTTGACCGACGGAGGTCAAGGTAGCGGTACTTCAGTCGGATATCCTCCGACGCCTGAGTTTCTTGCTCGATTTGAAACGGAGGCGTTTCCGCCTTGTTCAATACGGTGAGTTCCGTCGCTTCAATATCGATTTCCCCTGTGGGCAAATCCGGATTCTCGGTGCCCGCCGGTCGCCGGGCAATTTTTCCTGAAACGGAGATGACGAACTCGGAACGGAGGACTTCAGCAGATTTGTGCACATCGGCATTATGCTGCGGTGCGAAAACCACCTGGGTCTTTCCATAGCGGTCACGCAAGTCGATAAAAATGACGCCGCCCAGGTCGCGCCGCGAATCAACCCATCCTGTGAGCGTCGCCGTTTTGCCGATGTCCGTTCCTCTCAGTTCTCCGCAGGTGTGAGTTCGCTTTTTGTACGTCACGAGGGTTTCCTTCGATGGTCTGAAAACAAAAATGCGAGAAGCCAACCGCGTCGGCATTCTCGCATTTCGTATTTAAGGAATTCAGTTAAGGTGCTTAGCAATCTTCTCGGCGAGCAGTCTTTTGGGAACCGCTCCGATAACCTGGTCGACCACCTTCCCCTGTTTGAAAATCAGAAGAGTAGGGATGCTCCGAACACCGAACTGCATTGAAACCTGCTGGTTGGCATCGACATCGACCTTACCGACTTTCAATTTGCCGTCATATTCTCTGGCAAGCTCTTCGACGACAGGGGCGATCATCTTGCACGGGCCGCACCATTCCGCCCAAAAATCCACGAGAACTGGCGTCTGTGAGTTTAAGACTTCGGTTTGAAAATTTGAATCTGTGACTTCCACGGGTTTCATTCTTTCTCCTGTTCTGCTAACCCTGTAACCTGACTGCGGCGGGGCCGAGGAGACGCTTGGCCGCCGCCACAAATTGCTGATTCGGCTCAACGACGTATTTTCGTGTTAAATATATCACATTCTTGCTTAAATCGCCACCTGTGACATTCAGGTAGCACTGACATTTCCCGCGGTGCTGCTCCAACAACTTTGCCAATTCGACAATAGTTCCCTCGCTGACCACATCGAGGTTCACGTTGAGGAGAATGCTTTTGGCAAACCGTTCCCTGACCTTGTCGATCGCAATGACTTCGTTGACGATGACTTTGATAGCCTCTTCACTGCCGTCATTCCTTCCGACGACCATCACGATGGAGCCGCTTTGAAGCAGTGGTGAGTATTTTTGGAAGGGGTCCGAAAAAACAATACACTCCGCCTTTCCGGTGAAATCTTCAATTGTCACAAACGCCATCGTATTTCCGCGTTTATCGATCTTTCGTTTGACTTCGGAAACGATGCCACACACTTTCACCGTGCTGTTGGGACGGACAGTCTCGGGAGCGCCGAGTTTTGCACTTGCAAACGCTTCGATCTCGTCCGTGTATTTGAGCAAGGGATGTCCAGAAACGTAAAACCCGAGCACGGATTTTTCACGAGAGAGTTTTTCTGTCTCTGACCACTGGTCAAAGTGTCGAAGAGTGGGTTTGGCGTGCATTTTCGCCGTCGTCCCTTCAAACAGATTAGACTGGCCCCGTCCTGAATGCTCCTGCTCGCTTTGTCCAAAGGCGATTGCCGCCTCAACATTGGAAAATAACTGTGCCCGGTTGTCATGAAGCGAATCAAACGCACCAGCCTGTGCAAGACCCTCGATTGTCTTTTTGTTTACCAGCCTCAAATCCACTCGTGCACAAAAATCAAAAAGGTCGTGAAATCTGCCTTTTTCACTCCTAGCGCGTACGACATTCTCCACCGCGCTCACTCCCACGTTCCTGATTGCACTGAGCCCAAACCGAATGCCTTTCGGCGTGACAACGAAATTAACCCCGCTTTCGTTGACATCTGGAGGCAGCACTTGAATCCCCAGCTTCCGGCATTCATCAATAAGCAGGACGATTTTGTCGGTGTCCTGCATTTCACTCGAGAGAGTCGCCGCCATGTATTCTGCCGGGAAATGAGCTTTAAGATACGCCGTCTGGTATGCAAGGACCGAATAGGCAACGCTGTGTGATTTGTTGAACCCGTAAGACGCAAACTTTTCAATAAGGTCGAAGATTTCACCGGCAGTTTTCCTGTCAATGCCGTTGTTTGAGGCGCCCTCAATGAATTTCTTTTTTTGCTCAGCCATAAGCGTTTTATCCTTCTTGCCCATGGCACGGCGAAGCAAATCCGCCTGAGCGAGAGTCATTCCGCCTATCTCACTCGCAATCTTGATAACTTGCTCCTGGTACACAATAATGCCGTATGTCTCGTTTAGGATCGGCTCGAGTTTAGGATGCACATACGAAATCTGCTGGCGACCGTGTTTTCGGTCGATGAAATCCGGGATATTGTCCATCGGTCCGGGCCGGTATAACGCATTCATCGCCACGAGGTCATTAATGGATGAGGGCTTGAGCTTCCGCAAATAATCCTGCATGCCGGAGCTTTCAAACTGAAAAATCGCAACCGTTTGTCCCCGTGAGAACATTTCCAATGTCTTCTGATCGGGATGAGGAAGGTTGTTGAGGTCGATCGTCTGATGATGGTCTGAACGTATGATGTCGAGCGTATCTTCAATCACCGTGAGCGTACGCAAACCGAGGAAGTCCATTTTGAGAAGACCCGCGTCTTCAAGATCTTTCATGTTATATTGAGTCATCAGCTCTGTTTGCGGCGTTTTATACATGGGGACGTAGTCGCTGATATCCCCCGGAGCAATTACCACACCGGCGGCGTGCGTTGAAACATTGCGATTCATTCCTTCAAGAACGAGGGCGGTGTCGACGAGAAGTCGAATCTTTTCGTCTGTGCTTTCCTTGATCCACCTGAGTTCCGGTATCGTCTCCAACGCCTCGGCAAGATGCGTGACTTTTCCCTGAAACACCGGGATTTGTTTTGTTATGGAATCGATAGTGCCGAGAGGAATGCCAAGAACTCTCCCGACGTCTTTGAGGACAGCGCGAGATGAGAGCGTTCCGAATGTGACGATTTGGGCGACAGAATTCTCTCCGTATTTCTTCTTCACGTAGTCAATGACCATATCGCGTTTGTCATCGGCGAAATCGATGTCGATATCCGGCATACTGACGCGGTCCGGGTTCAGGAATCGCTCGAAGAGCAAGCCGTATTGCAGCGGGTCCACATCCGTGATTCCCAACGCGTAGGAGACAATGCTGCCTGCGGCGCTTCCACGGCCGGGGCCAACCCGCACTCCCATTTTTCGGCCTTCGTTGATGAAATCCTGAGTAATCAAGAAATATCCCGCATATCCCATGTTCTTGATAACACTGAGTTCCGTGCGCATCCTTTGCTCAATGTCGGGGGTTACGGAGGCGTATCGCCGGCGAATTCCTTCACTCGACAATTTGTCCAAATACTCTTCAAGAGAACTCACGCCGGACTCAGCCGGAATTGGAAAATTCGGCATGTAGTTCCTCTTAAAGTCGAGATTCAAACTGCACTTGTCCGCTATTTCAAGCGTGGATTCCAGCGCTTCTGGAAAGTCGCTGAACAAACTGGACATTTCCTTTACCGATTTGAAAAACAACTGATCCGTACCATACCGAAGCGTCCGGTAATCTGTAATGTTATTCGCGCTTGCGTCAGGGATGTTCAGCATAATGTTATGCGGCAGGGCGTGTTCCGGCTTGATGTAATGGCAGTCGTTGCTCGCAACAAGCTTGAGTCCAAGCTCCTTTGCGATGCGCGGGGCGTGTGCCAGAATTGGCTTTTCGACCTCCATGCCATGATTCTGAATCTCGATGTAAAAATCCGTGCCGAAAATATCTTTGTAGATGTTGGCGTAGGCGAGCGCCTCGTCATAGTTGTTGTTCACTAAATGCGCTCCCACAACCCCCCCGGGGCACGCCGAAGTCGCCACAAGGCCATCGCTATATTTTGACAGAAGTTCAACATCGATTCGGGGTTTGAAGTAAAAGCCCTCGGTGTGGCCCAGAGTGCAGAGTTTCATGAGGTTTTTGTATCCGACCTCGTTCTTCGCGAGAAGAAGAATGTGGTGATAAATTCCTCTCCCCTGCCCGGCGCTCCCTTTTTCGGACTGCAGCGTCCTGTCCTGACGATTTCCTTTTGTTAGAATATAGGCCTCGCAGCCAATGATTGGCTTGATTCCTGCTTTTGTCGCCTTCTTGTAAAATTCGATGGCGCCAAACATCACGCCGTGGTCTGAAATGGCAACGGCAGGCATATCATTGTCCGCCGCGGCTTTCACCAACCCCTCGATGGTTGACGCGCCGTCAAGCAAGCTGTAATGAGTATGATTATGGAGGTGGATGAATGAAGCCATTATGAATTGAAAATTTTAGATTGTCTATTGTAGATTATGAATTCACAATTGAACTGTCACAATCATCCCATTACCAGCAGTTTCGGTTCAGTCATTTCATGAATTGCATACTTCACACCTTCGCGGCCGAAGCCGGAGTCCTTTATTCCCCCATATGGCATATGGTCGATACGGAACGTTGGGTTGTCGTTCACAATGACGGCCCCGGCATCGATGTTGTCATAGGCGTAAAGGATATTGTCATAGTCATTCGAAAAAATACCTGCTTGAAGGCCAAAAGACGAATCATTCACGTCCGCAACGGCTTCCTCAATAGTGTTAAATTTATGGAGTGTGATCACGGGTCCAAAGATCTCTTTACAGTACACATTCGCTGATTTCGGCACGTTCTCCAAAACCGTCGGCTCAACAACTCTGTCTTTTCGTCTGCCTCCGATAAGCACCTTCGCACCGAGCTGAGTCGCTTCTACAATCCATCGCTCAACACGCTCCGCGGCGTAATCGTCGATGAGTGGCCCCACGTGAGTGTCGGCGTCTTCCGGGTTGCCAACTTTAAGAGACTTAGTCGCATCTAGGAACTTCACCCTGTATGAATCGTATATCGATTCGTGCGCAAAAATTCTCTGGACCTTGATGCAGACCTGGCCGGCGTACGCAAAAGAGCCGAGGACATTTTTCCTCACCGTCTCCTCAAGGCTCGCGGTTTTATCGACAATAATACCGGCGTTTCCACCGAGCTCGAGCGTAACCTTTTTCTTGCCTGCTTTTGATTTCAGCCGCCAGCCGACGGCGTTGCTGCCGGTGAAGCTCAGCATCTTGATCCGATCGTCTGTTACGAGCTTTTCCGCAACTGCATTTGTGCACGGGAGGATGCTAAATGCACCTTTGGGATATCCTGAAGCCTCAATGATTTCACCAAGCATCAAGCTCGTCAGCGGCGCCTGAGGCGGAGGTTTTATGATGAATGCGTTTCCAGAAGCGATCGCAGGGGCAACTTTGTGAGCAACGAGGTTGAGTGGAAAATTGAATGGTGCGATGCATAGTATTATACCAATGGGAAACCGACGGACCAAGCCAAACCTGCCCTTCGCGTTCGCAGTCAAATCGAGAGGGATGGCTTCTCCCTCAATGCGTTTTGCCTCTTCCGATGCGATTTGGAATGTCAGCACTGCCCTGTCGACTTCCACGCGCGACCATTGAATCGGCTTGCCCACCTCTGAGGTGATCAGCCGGGAAAATTCTTCCTTCCGCTCCTTAATGCGATTCGATACATACGCCAAGGCCTGTGACCTCTCATAGCTCGCAAGCCTCCTGGTTTTTTCAAAACCTTTCAGCGTCCTCTGGACTGCATCATCTGCAACGCTCTCATTTGCCAGCGCCACCTTGCCAACAACGCTTCTGTCCCACGGATTTACAACCGCATAGACTTCACCGCCTGAGTGTTTCTCCCCCGCAACGACGAACGGAACCTGTTCTTTCGAGGAACTATTCATGAAGCATTTTCTTTAACTCTTTGAGAACGTCTGCGATCGCAACGAGCTTTCGCTCTCCGGTTTTCCGTCGCTTGATCTCCACCTGATTATTCTTCAGGCCCTTTTCTCCCACGATGATCTGAAACGGCATTCCGAGCAGGTCTGCATCTTTGAATTTGAAACCCGGGCTCACGTTGGGACGGTCATCGAATAAAGCTTCAATACCATCATCGGCGAGCTGTTTGTATATCTGATTCGAAATCAAAACAATGTCTTTGTTATTCATGCTCACGGCAATAACATGCACGGCATAGGGAGCGAGTGCCTTGTCCCAGATAATTCCGTCCTCGTCTCTGCTCTGCTCGATATGGCAGGCGATCATGCGCTCAACTCCGATACCGTAACTGCCCATGACAACGGGCTTCTTCTCTCCGTTTTCGTCGAGGTAGGAGACGTTAAGTACGTCGGCGTATTTTGTGCCAAGTTTGAAAATATGTCCGAGTTCAATAGCGTGCGAAATCTTGAGTTTGGTACCGCACTGCGGACACGGTTCACCGTTTTCAATCGTCCGCAAATCAAAGTAACCCTCAACCTTGACATCCCTTTGTAAATCAATGTTCTTCAAGTGATAATCGGTTCGGTTTGCTCCGCTCACAAGATCGTTCGCGCCTTCAAGGCGTTTATCCGCGATTATCCTGAATCCCTTCAGGTCTACGGGCCCGATGGAACCGCCCTCTGCACCCGATAAAGCTTCCAATTGGCCAGCCTCGATCGTCTCCAGTGTGCCACCCCCAAGAGCAGCGGAAAGCTTCGATTCATTTAACTGGTCGTTGCCTGCCATCAGCACTAACAGCGGTTTTCCATCGTGGCGATACACGAGGGATTTCGCAAGCCTCGATTGATCGACTTTTAAGAATGCAGCCAGCTGGTCGATCGTGCGCACGTTAGGCGTATGTATCTCTTCAACAGGCTTTGCATCGTTTATCCGCTCAATTTTGGGCGCATTGGAGGAAGCGACCTCCATGTTCGCAGCATATTGGCATTTCGCGCACAAGGCTACAGTGTCTTCGCCGGACTCGGATTCCACCATGAATTCCTGGGAACCTGTCCCTCCCATGGCGCCGCTGGAGGCTTTCACCTCAAAAAACTTCAGGCCGCATCGGGAAAAAATCTTCCGGTAAGCGACGGCGTGGTCTTCGTAGCTCTTGTCCAGATCTTCAAACGTGCGGTCGAGGCTGTAGGAATCCTTCATAATGAACTGTCGCCCCCGAAGCACGCCCGACCGTGGCCTCGGCTCGTTTCTGAATTTCGTCTGCATCTGGTACCAAATTTGCGGCAAATCCTTGTAGGATTGAATATGCATGCTCCCCAGCCATGCGATGACTTCTTCGTGAGTCGGGGCAAGTACCAGGTCCCGTTCCTTGACACTCAGAATAAAGTTGGGAATATTCCGCCTTCCTGTTTGAATCCACAGGGCTTCCGGGTTCAACGCCGGCAGAAAGAATTCCTGGCCGCCGATAGCGTTCATTTCCTCTCTGAGGATTTGCATTGCCTTCAGCATGGCCCGGTAACCGAGCGGCAAATACGCATACACACCGGCCGTTAATTGGCGCATCAACCCTGCGCGCAGCATCAATTGGTGACTTGGAATAGTCGCATCGGCAGGGATTTCTTTTTGCGTCGGAATAAAGGCTTTTGAGAGTCGCATGAAAAACCGGCTTTTGAGTTGAGTTTGTGGAGTGGAACTTCAGGAAAACAGCTGAGTGTGGCTCCGAAATGAATTTACAAAACTTCGAAGCAGAAAACAAGAAAGGCAGGAAACTACTTTTTCATCGCTTTATAATATGCGCAAACTTTGTTCATGACACAGGCGGCGCAATTCGGATTGGTTGGACGGCAGGTTTCCCGTCCAAGAAACGACATCGCCATGCCAGCTTCCGCCCAATGCTTCCGCGGAACGACTTCCATCAGTTGCTTTTCTATTTTGTCCGGATTTGTTCCCGAGACCATGCCAAGTCTCGGCGCAACGCGCACAACGTGCAAATCCACGCTTATACCCTCCGCGAGCGCACCGAGCTCCCGTTTAATGACATTTGCTGATTTCCTGCCTATTCCCGACAACTGTGTCAGTTCATCCATCGTCGTCGGAATATTCTTGTCCTCCCCGACAGCCTGAGCCATGGAAATGAGCCACTTTGTCTTGTTCCAGAAATTCCGCACAGTTTCCACGTGTTTAAAAACTTCCTCCGGCTTTGCTTTGGCAAGATCCTTCATGGAGGGAAAAGCCTTAAAGAGTTCCGGAGCAATCGAATTAATGTGTCGGTCTGAATCCTGCGCCGCCAGAATGACCATGACGACGAGTTGATAAGCGTTCTGATACTCGAGAGGATGCTTGCGGCCGTTGTAGAGTTTTATCAACGGAAGGATTTTTTCAGCCCAGTCGACTGAGCGAGCGGATTTTCTTTTTGCCATAGAATTACTTGGTGGGGGGACTCAAGGATAAGAAACGACGGCTTGATTGTCAACAGGAGAAGTGGCCCCCGAGAAGATTCGAACCTCCGGCAAACGGTTTAGTGCAAAATGACATGAGTGAGCGAACGAAGTCCGGTAAACTCAATTGTCATTTTCAAATTCCGCTGATGTGTAGCGAGAAGTCGCTGGTAGCCCCGAGAGGATTCGAACCTCCGACAAACGGTTTAGGAAACCGCTGCTCTATCCATCTGAGCTACGGGGCCAATGAACTGCTCTTTTCGGGTCAGGCGTCTGTGATAGGCCGCCTCCTATGAAGGCTTTGCGGCACAGTTAGTCTCTCTAAAATAAGAAAAATCTACGACTGTTTCCTCTTCAGAAACAGCACGCTGAGTGGCGGCAATGTGAGATTCAGAGAATGAGAACGACCATGGTGGCCCACAGGGTCGGATGGTATTGTTCCGGTGTTTCCCATGTTACTTCCGCCATAGTATGAAGAATCGGAGTTGAGAACTTCGTCATAGTCACCCGCCTCGGGAACGCCAACCCTATA
>JACPSI010000069.1 GCA_016193365.1 Ignavibacteriales bacterium | reverse complement strand
TTGCCCTGTTGGCTCCTGCGACGGATGAATCACGTGCCGACAATCCTGTTCGCGCACGCGCCAAAAAACTCGCAGCCATAGTTGCCAATGTTCTCAATCAGTTTATCTCTGGGCATGTCGCAAAATATGACGACATCTTTGAGCCACGAGCATTCGGCGATAATGTGCAGCGTTGGGGAACAAGCACAATCCTGATAGAATCCGGGGGCTGGCCTCAAGACCGGGAGAAAATGTCCCTCAGAAAAATGAATTATGTCGCTCTTGTTTCGAGCCTTGCCGCCATCGCCGACAAATCATTCAACTCGTCCGATGTCTCCGCTTACGAAAACCTGCCATTCAACACGAAGAACCTATATGACGTCATCATTCGAAAGGGCAAACTCAAAACAGGTGCCGCGGTTTCCGCCGTTACCGTTGATGTCGGCCTAAATCTTGAGGAGGAAGTAGACTCATCTGGAAACGTGCACCTGAAGGCGAAGATCGTCGATGTGGGCGACTTGAGCACTTATGCGGCGTTTGAAGAAATCGACGCTGACGGAGGCGAGTTTGACGCACGACGAATCCGGCTTGAAAGAGTTGTTCCGTATGAAGAGGTTCCGCGTCTTGTGCGACGAAAATAGGAACCTCTTTTGTTAACGAAGCTTCATTTGCTCAAATTCGGCATTTTTCGTACGTTCATATTGATTCTTCCACAGTACGTTCATCGTCGGCGTCGGGTTTTACCTGCGGCATAACGGAACTCGTAACCCCCGTGCAGCGTTAATAATGCAGGTCGCTTTGAACCCGATGTCTTGTATGCATGAGATCTTGTGCTGGCGGAGAAGACTGAAAAAGCGACCATGATACCAGTCCCATTAGCGGCTCTGTCCCGAACGGGAAAGCTGAAGCAAAGCGAGTTTGAAGCGGAAGCACTTCCGCACATGGATGTGCTTTATAACTTCGCTCTGCGGACAACCGGCAACGAAGACGACGCGCGGGATTTGCTTCAGGAAACATACTTGAAGGCGTACCGATTCTGGGACAAGTACGAGAAGGGCACAAACATCCGGGCATGGCTTTTCCGGATCATGAAAAACTCGTACATCAACCGGTACCGGAAGGAAACGCGGGAGCCGGACACCGTTGATTACGCCGACGTCGAGAATTTCTACGACTCGATCCGTGCAGAGTCGACAGACACCAATGATTTGCAGGAAAAGCTTTTTGGCGGCCTGCTGGGAGACGAGGTAACGAGCGCGTTGAAAAGTCTGCCGGAAGATTTTCGAACTGTCGTGATCCTGTGCGATATCGAGGGATTAACCTACGAGGAAATTGCCGAGTTTATCGACCGGCCCATCGGAACCGTTCGGTCGAGGCTGCACAGGGGCAGAAAGCTCTTGCAGGGAAGACTGTTTGAATACGCCAAACAACGGGGACTTATTCCACATGATTAAAGAAATGCACATTCGAGAGATGACGCTGTGAAATGCACTGAAGTACGGGAACACTTTGGCGACGCTATTGACGGGATGCTGTCGCTAAACGTCCGCGATGAATTTTTCAAACATCTGTCCCTTTGTCGACTCTGTAAGAACGAATTCGAACTTGAGTCCATTACAAAACAGATTGTCCGGAAGTCGGTCAGCAGACTGAGAACTCCTTCCATAGTGCGGAATGCAGTATTGGATGGCCTTCGTAAAGAATATCAAGAAGAGTCAGAGGAGACAACGCTCTTTGAGAGCCTGTTTACCGGGCGGCGACTATTCCCTTCCCTCGTAACTGCGTTTGCGGTTATTGCGCTGATATTTTATTTCGTACCGCCCGAGCCTTCGCCTTCCCACCTGGCCGTCCACACAGCATCCAACGACATCATTTTTCAATCGTTGCAGAATTTTTCCAGCTTGCGGGAAGGCCGCCTGAAGCCGAAGTCCGTGGCGTGCGACCCGACCGTCATTCAATCCTATTTCAAGAAGAGCGGACTCCAATTTGCCGCCGACACCAAAGTGATCGATGACTGCGATTGGTACGGCGCGTTGCACTCGGAGTTTGAGGGCGTTCAACTCGCCCATATCATGTATCAGATGGGCGACGACCTGACGTATGTGTACGAAGTGAAAAAGGATGATGCGATGGAAGGTTCGACGCTTTCTATTCCACCGGCTGCAAAGGAGGCGTTGTCAAAAACAGGCTGGTATACAGACCCGCTCCATTCGGACCATAGCGTCGTCGTGTGGACCTCCAACGGGACGCTTTGCGCTGCGGTCTCCACTATGGAGAAGGACCGATTACTCGCCTTCGTTTCCTCTCAGTAATCCGCCTTAAATTCCTACCCATAATCGTTCAGCAAGCCCGCGAGGCAACCCCGCATCCTCAATCTTTTGCGATGCGCCTTTGATGTCGTACGCGCTTCTGATGTTCTCGTACTCCCATCGTTCGGAATCGAAAACGCCAAAACTGAGCTTCGGGTTGCCATCCCGCGGCTGTCCAACGCTTCCGACGTTGACAATCGCCCTGCTGTCCCTGCGAATCATCTTGGCCTTTCCGTCTTCATCAAAGATGGCGGGCGCGTGTGTATGGCCGATAAAGCAGACCACCTGTTCAAAGCATCGAAACGAAAACTTTGCGTCGTATTCCGTCAGAATGTATTCCCATTCTTGCGGGTTGCACGGCGTTGCGTGAACATACAGCGACTTTTCTCTTTCCTGTGTGTACGGCAGACCGCCGAGGAAGTCTTTGTTTTCTTTTCCCAAGATCTTGTTCGTCCAGACGGCGGAGAAGCGGGCGTTCGTCGTGAAAGTCTCCGCCGCGGAAAGGTCGACTGCGGCGGCATCATGGTTCCCCTTCAGGATGAAACTGCACCTTTCACGAAGAACCTCGATGCATTCATTCGGATTCGCCCCGTACCCGACAACATCCCCCAGGCACACAATCTCATCCACGCCCATGTGATCGATGAGTTCCAACGATTTCGTCAACGCTTCGAGGTTTGCATGAATGTCAGAAATGATGGCAAGTCGCAAAGATCACCGGGCCGGTTTAGCAGGCTACGTCTTCTGCTGCTTTTTCTTCGCGGCGGGGAAGAGGACGTTGTTGAGGATCAGCCGGTAGCCCGGGGAGTTCTTATGAAGCGTCAGGTCCGTGGGCGGGTCGCCGACCGCATGCTGATAATCCTCGGGGTCATGCCCCGCATACCAGGTAAACGTGCCTCGCCCAAAGTTGCCGTGAATGTATTTTACTTCCTCAGTTCCCTCACGCTCAGCTAAAGTAGTGACGGTGCGCTTGATAAGGCTTTTGCGAAACGCGGTCGTTTGACCCATGAACCCTTTGATTATCGAGACGTGGTCCTGCGTCAGCATGGTCGGAACAGGATCGTATTTTGCCGAAAACTCGAAGAGTGTAAAATAATCTGTGTTTTGATCGCGGAACGGTGGCGGGTCGCTTGTAGGAATATCGATGTCCGAATATTCGTATCGGAGAGGATTCATGTCCAGTTTGAAATTCTCGAACGCGAGGGTTTTGCTGAAATCCAGTTTCTTCTGTGCATTCGGGTCGGGAGAATCGCCGTCGAACATGACGTCGCAAATATCGACGTTCTCCGCGGCAAGGGCAATATCGTAACTATCGGTGGCAGAGCACATGGCAAACATGAATCCGCCATTCGCTATGAAGTCTTTGATTGCACGTGCAACGGCCTTTTTCTCATCGGACACTTTCTTAAAACCGAGGCGTTTCGCCTCGCGTTCGTACAGAAGTTGTTGCTCGACGTACCATGATGCAGTCCGGAAGTTTGCATAGAACTTGCCGTATTGGCCAGTAAAGTCTTCATGGTGCAAGTGAAGCCAGTCGTATTCAGCGAGCTTGCCTGCGAGGACTTCTTCGTCCCACACTTTTGTATACTTGATTTCAGCGTACTCGAGGGCAAGCGTCACTGCGTCATCCCACGGCTTGAAATTCGGAGGAACGTAGACGGCGATCCGCGGCGCCTTTTCCAGGCGAACGACGTCCTTGTTGTTATTGTCTCGCTGCACGTCCGCAAAAACCAAGGATGCCTCGGCTGCCGCTAATGGTTCGAACAACACGCCGCGGATACGGCATTCCCGCGCAACAACTTCGCTGTAGTCGCACATGAACGACCCGCCTCGATAGTTCAACAGCCAGTCGACCTCTCCGTTATGTTCAAGAACCCAGAATGCAACGCCGTACGATTTCAGATGGTCGGTTTGTTTGAGATCCATCGGTATGAAGAGCTTTGATTGCGCGTGAAGCAATATCGGCGCGACAAACCAGGTGATTGCGACTATCGACGCGATCAATGTTGTTTTCATGCGTTTGGGCATCTCCGCCTCAGATGGCATCTCCGCGTAAAAACCTAATCCGCTTCCGGGCTTCTTCGACATACATGGAATGCGGATATTTTGCCAGCAGGAGTTCGTACGCCTCGATGGCCTTCGCTTTATCTTTTAGAACATAATGATAGACCTCGCCAATCCGAATCTGGGCCCTGTCCCGCAAAATACTGGCTTGTATTTCACTGGTTACTTTCTGAAAAGTCCCAAGCGCTTCCATCGTTTGCCTCAGTATCAATTGAAGCTCGCCAATTTTCATCATGGTGTCATCAATAAGCAAGGCGTTCGGATTCGCCCGGGCAATTCCTTTAAAACTCTCCAGGGCTTCGGAAAACTTTCTTCGCCGGGCGAGCAAATCTGCCTTCGCAAAATCCTCGAGAGCTTTCCCCCAAGCGGCCTTGTTTTCCTGGATGAAGTATTGCAGCTGCAATGCATCGTTGGCAAGGTCAATGTTGACATTCGAGGTAAGCATGTTGAGCCTCGCGAGGGAGGAGTCGAAAGCCCCGACGAAATAGTCGAGTTCTGCAAGCTGAAAAACAGCCTTATCCCGATAGTTCGGAAATGCAGCCTTTGTCAGCGGCAAGTATTCAGTTTTTGCTTCGGCAAGGTTTCCGCGCGCCGTGAACACCTCGGCTTTTTTTAGGATCGCATCGTATTGAACGTTCTGGGATTTGGCGACTTTTTTTGCTTCATCGAACGCGGTGAGCGATCCGTCAAGGTCAAAGAACCGTTCGAGCTTGATGAGCCCAATACGATAATGAGCCTGGGCGGCAAGTTCAGAATTTGGATAGTCAGCGATGATTCTCCCATAGAGTGCGACGGCCCCCTTGAAGCTCGGCTGAGATTCAGAGACAGGCCATTGAGCTCCTTCTCCCGGGAAGGGGACGGGGTCCGACTCCGCCGTGTCCGATTGATCACTCAGTTCCTCAATGGCGCGTGCATACCCAAACCTTGCCTGCGGCATAATTGTGGGAGGGGCTTGCTGCTCGATGATCACACGAAAAGTCTTCGCCGCTACTCCGTACGCTCTCTCCTGCAGAGCCCGTTGACCAAAATTGAACAATTCCTGTCCCCTTGCCTTCTTCAGGCTGTCGATCGCACGATGCTGAAGAAACGCCGATTCGAAATCTTTTCCTTCGATTGCCAGCCAGGCAAGGAAGGAGCGAAGAGTCAGGTTCGCCGGATTCTGGCGGATATCCTCCTGCACGACAGCTGTGGCAGCACGCAACCCGTCGTTTTTCATCGTAAACGACGAAATCCGATTCTCTATGTAGGGAAGTTGCTCCGGAGCTCTCTTGAGTATGCGAATGAACTCTTTTGTCGCTGAACCATACTGCTGAAGCGCGGAATAGATCGAGCCCAGTTCTTCTGCAAAAATATCCTGTGCGAGGCCTGAGCTTCGCGCGGAAAGGTACGTTTGAATCGCTTGCTCATAAAGCCGATGGTCCAACATTTGAGAGGCAACGAGACGATAGGTTCCGGCATTCTTTCGGTCGGACAAAAGAACAGCCTGCCACAGGGAGTCAGCTTTTGTCTCTTCTCCGTTTTCATAGTGTAATCCGGCAAGTATTGAAAGAAGAAGAGGGTCTTTTGGTTGCAGGTTGAGCCTACGCTGAACAAGGCCGATGGCTTCATCGTATCGCTTCACCTGAGTATAAGCTCTTCGCAGGCCATCGAAGAACACGTAATTTACCTGATCCCTTCTATGCAGATCTTCGTAGACGCTCACCGCTCTTTCCCAGTCACCCGACTGCTCAAAGCTTTGCGCAAGCCGCAACCTCGCCGCGACATCAGCATCCTGGCCCAATGCGGATATGCCGCCTATGAAACAAAGACTCATGATTACATATTTGCGATTTCGCTTCACTGTAAAATGTCCATCGACATGCGGGAATATACCAAAAAACAAAGCCATTCAAAAGACTTTGCCGTCATCTCCTTCTGCGGCCAATTCCTTGACTTGCCTGACGAATTTCGTTAATTTGATTCAATGTGTAGAGTCCGGTTCAAGGCCGGACTCTCTGTGTCTATGCCATGGCGCCGACTGTACAAAATATTGCGATCCTCGGATCGACCGGTTCGATAGGCCAAAACACTCTGCGTGTTGTGAAGAACCTTGGCGGCCGATTTCGCGTCACTTACCTCACAACAAATAAGAACATCGACCTCCTGCAGAAACAGATCGATCAGTTTCAGCCTAGAGGTGTCGTCGTTCTTGACGAGTATAATTCATCCGTCCTCGAAAAGCTTGTCGGAGACAAAGTGGAGGTTCTGACCGGTGAGGAGGGCTTGCAGGAAATTGTCAAGCGTGATGATGTTGACCTTGTGGTAAGCTCCCTCGTAGGTTTTGCGGGATTGAAGCCCACGATCGAAGCCATCAAACATAGAAAAGCCGTTGCGCTTGCGAACAAGGAAACGTTGGTGGCGGCGGGCGAGATCATCACCTCGCTGGTGCGTGAGTACGGCGTTCAGCTTATTCCCATAGACAGTGAACACAGCGCCATTCTCCAGTGTCTGGCAGGCGAAGATCGGTCGCGTGTCGCAAAACTCATTCTCACCGCCTCGGGCGGCCCTTTTCTCCACACGAACAGAGACGACCTTCATTCGGTGACTGTTGAAGAAGCGCTGAATCATCCAAACTGGAAAATGGGGAATAAGATCACGATCGATTCGGCGACATTGATGAATAAGGGGCTTGAAGTCATCGAAGCACATTGGCTATTTGACCTCCCGCCTGAAAAAATTGAAGTTGTGGTCCATCCGCAATCCATTATACACTCCATGGTGGAATTCATCGACGGCTCGGTGAAGGCGCAGCTGGGGCTCCCGGATATGAAGATTCCGATTCAATACGCGCTGACCTACCCCGACCGCTCTTCGCTCAACGGAGGAAGAATAGATTTTGCGGAGCTTGGCTCCATGACATTTTTCAAGCCGGATCTCGAAAAATTCAGATGCCTCCGTTTGGCCAGCGATGCCCTTTCACTAGGCGGAACGACGCCAGCTGTGATGAATGCGGCAAACGAAATTGCTGTCGATGCCTTTTTGAACCGAAAGATCACGTTGACCCAGATTCCTGAATTTATCGACCGCGCCATTACTTCGCATAGAACGAAAACATCCCCGGACTTGAACGACATCCTGGAAGCTGACCGCTCCACGCGTGCTTTTGTGTCCTCTATCATCAAGTAGTTTCTTCACGATAAGGAAAGAAATACCCCAATGACGGTATTGACGACAATCTTTTACTTTGTTATTACGATAGGTATTCTCGTTTTCATCCATGAGTTGGGACATTTCTTGGCGGCAAAGTTCTTCGGCATGCGGGTTGATCGCTTCAGCATCGGCTTCCCACCTCGTGCGTTTGGAAAGCAGATTGGTGAAACTGACTATTGCATTTCCTGGATTCCCATCGGCGGATATGTAAAAATAGCAGGTATGATTGACGAAAGTTTCGATACGGAATTTGTCAACCAGGAACCCAAGCCATGGGAATTCCGGGCAAAGCCCATCTGGCAACGCATGATAGTGATTTCCGCGGGCGTCGTTATGAATATTCTCCTTGCCGTATTCATTTTTTGGGGAATCATTTACCACCAGGGAAAGCTTACGCGCCCGGTCACGGCGATCGGCTATGTTGCTCCTGAGAGTCCCGCCGCAAAAGTCGGGCTTCGGCCTGGCGATATGATGCTGTCCATCAACGGTCACGAGATTACTCATTGGGAGGAAATCGAAGGCGTCATCTATGCTGAGGCGCTGGGAAATGACCTCACTCTGGAAATCCGGCGAAGGAACGAAAGCATCACCATGTTCATCAAGCGAGCAGACCTCCCCGATATCACAGACGAACGTTTTGGGATTCTCCCCGCCGGACTCCTCGCCGTCATCGAAAGAGTTGAATCGGGGATGCCGGCCGAACAGATCGGCCTCCAACCGGGCGACACGATCAAGACCGTCAACGGAGAAGCCGTCGTCTATGCTGCGTTGCAGGAAACCATCCGAAAGAATGCGGGAAAAGAAATCTTGCTCGGCTGGAATCGAGGCGACAAATCACTCGAGGCAAGAGTCACGCCGACGGCTGAAGGACGGATCGGCATTGCTCTCGACGCTGTCTACACCGGCCCTGTCGAACATGTCCGTTACTCCCTCCTCGGCGCTTTTCCTGAAGGAGTGAAGGAGGTATGGGGGGCCAGTGTCTTTTTCGTCAACAATATTTACCAGCTGATTGTCGGTCGGGCGTCTTTTACGAAATCCGTGGGCGGTCCGATCAAAATAGCCCAAATCGCGACCAGGTCTGCTGAAAGCGGTGTTCTGACATTCCTCGGTTTTATGGCTTTGCTGAGCATGAGTCTCGCACTTTTGAATGTTTTACCGTTCCCGGCTCTCGATGGCGGACATTTGGTGTTTCTTGCGTACGAAGGCGTTTTTCGACGCGAAATTCCGCATAAAGTAAAAATTGCAATCCAGCAAGCGGGCGTGTTTTTGCTGCTTGTGTTTATGGCGTTCGTACTGTACAATGATATCGCCACGTTTTAGACGGCTTCTTCATGTGACTATAGTCACCCCGGCGTATTGATGGGTTACGTAAGTTGAGGCTACATTATTGAAAATCATGAGGAGGATTCCGATGAATCATCGAGGACTTTTACGCTCGTTTACGCTCGGTGTGCTAATTGTCCTGAGCATCTCGTTTGCGGCCGGTCAGCAGCCCATTACGGACGTACGTATCGACCTTCCGGCATTCAACTACGACGTTCTCTACCTGGCGGACTTTATTGACGTGGCGTCCAGGAAACTGGCATCAAACATAGCTGATTTTTCCGGGTCGATCGTTGCAGTGCCAGAAGGTGCGGCGGGTTCGATTTATCTGAAAGTAAATGCATCTATTCGCCTACAAGGAGATGCAGGTCCCCAGCCATTAGTATTAGCGCAGACAGAAGCGTTCCGCCTAGCTGGACGTCGAACTCTCTCTTCACGCGATTTAGCTAGTGGAAGTACAAGCGATATCAAAATTGCTGGATCTCCTTACGACGAAAACGCGGCGCAAAAGAAAAGATTGGAAGACTACGCGGCCCGTTTCCCAACAGCTCCTGTCGGCGAATATATCCTTGAGATTGAAGCCTTTGATGCACTTACTAATGCTTCATTCCCGAGCAGCAGGATTGTGAAGACGATTACGATTCGCAATGCTTCTCCGGAAGAAGTTGTTGTGACTTTGCTTGACCCTCAACCGGGTGCAATCATCGCAACCGTTTTACCGACATTTTCCTGGAGTTCTCCTAATCCCAAAGTGAAGCTGTGGGTGTACGAAAAGCTCCCCGTTCACCAAAGCGCCCAGGAAGCGGTCACCGGTATTCCTTATTTAAACACGGAATTAGTCGGTGCAAACACGTTTACATACCCTGCCGACGCTCCGCGCCGTTTGGAACAGAACAAAACCTATGTGTGGTTTGTCGAGACGGAAGTTTCCACCAATCGTGGCACGGTGCGTCGCCGCAGCGAGCTTAACATCTTCAGGATTCAGACATCCAACCCGCAGCAACAGGCTGTTGAACAGTTCTTAAACAGCCTGGGCAGTTCTGCC
>JACPSI010000068.1 GCA_016193365.1 Ignavibacteriales bacterium | reverse complement strand
TCGTTGGCGTTTTTGCGTCGAGGACTCCCGTGATGTTCTCTTCGCCGAAGGTCGAATCCTGGATGTTCACGGCGACGTCGAAGCGCATTTCAATTTCTCGACAAGCTGCAAGGAATGATGTTTTATCGAGGAACAGCTTCCCATGCATCCAGCCCGGATATTCGGCGGATGGTATGTTGCCTGCTCTCGTCGGAAAATCGTTTTGCGGGCATACGGCAATCTGATGTTCCGAGAGCACCAGGGTGCTGTCTTTTCCTTCTTTGACAACGGTGACGTTCACAATTCCGCGAACCACCGCCACCTCAAGGACTCCTTCCCGCGCTCTCACGTTAAATTCTGTGCCGGCAACGTGCACCTCCGCCCAACCTGTCGAAACAATGAATGGTTCGTCGTTCTTTTCGACACGGAAAAATGCTTCTCCAGCGAGAGACAACCTGCGCGCCTCGCTCTTTTGCAGAGCCGGGACGACGAGCTCAGTCCCGTAGTTGAGCCTGACCTGTGACCCATCATTGAGAACGATTTCCTTTTGTTGGCCCCTTCCGGTGGAGAACGTTTCGACCGAGGTTTGGACAGAACTGAAGTAGAAGTATGCGGACACTATCACAATGGCAGCAGCGCCCATTGCCCATGCAAAGCGAGGAAGCAGGGGGTTCTTTACGGGAGCCGCGGCTGTGCTTTCCACAATAGCGTTTTGAAGATGGAGCCATTGGCGCTGGGTTTCGGGATTAGCATTGCGCAGTCGATCAAGCTCTCCGTGAAGGATTTCATTGACCGTGGCTTCCTCTTTTGGGTCAGTCTTCTGAAAACGAAGTAAGAACGTTAGTTTTTCAAGAATTTGATTCATGTTGCCTCCTCTTAGACGATTACGTCAATGTCAGCGATCATGGCATTCGATGTTTCCGAGGGGTAACTACACCGAGGTCATTTCCCTTTTAATACGATAGCTGATGATTGCGATGGGTCTATTCTAGTAAAAGTCAGAGTGTCGTTTTCAAGTTTGTATTTATGTTCTCCATGCAAATACAAACTGGGAACCCACATTGCGCCGAGCTCAATGGCACGATCAGCAAATGTGATAGAGCTATCCGTGGTTTTATATGGTCCGCCATCGCTTACCTTATACGGCGCAACTCCCACAGAAAGAGTATTCTTCTGCACCTCTCCAACATACTTGTATGTGCTGTCGAAGAACTCGAAGGACACGATGCCGCTCTGTATCTTTGTGAGCGGACCGACATCGAGTGTGAATTCAAGCGTTCCTTTCCAGATTCCATATTCTAATGGAGAAAGGTCGTCCTGTGCGTCAGCAGTCACCAAGGTATCACATCTGAGACCAAACAACGCCGCGCAAACGATCATCAATTGTTTTAGCGATGAACTTTTCGCGCCCAATTCACTCATCGCACCTTTCGCACCTCAATCAAATCCACAAGCATCGCGCTATAAACAATGCCCCCAGCGCCCAGTGAGAGGTTGAGAGTGCTGCCCGCGGGACAGAAAAGCGTGTCGGCAGATTCATAAGCCCTCCAGGCCGTGTCCTGAACTGAGATGTGGATGCTTCTCCTGTAGTCACCGGCTAATTCAAGCGACACACCTCCACCGATGGCGAGGTTCTTTCCAACACATCGGATGATGAGCCTGCTATCTTCCTGAATTGGTTTCAACTGCAGTAAAGCATGTGGCCAGATGCATCCTCCAGAGACTCCTAAGGAACGACTTCCACCGTTTTGCGGGGCTTCATTACTCAGTCCAAATCCATAGCCTTGCCAGCCGGAAGTATCAGCGTCTTTTTCGAAAGAAGAGAAGTAGATGAGCTCACGCGCTCCTTCAGCATTCGGCGCGACGAGCGGATCGCAACACAGGCTCAAGAATGCGAGGAAAACGATAAGAGGTGTTTTCATAGCTTTTGCCAATGAGGAGATGCTTCTCTGTATAGATAACGATTATCTCCCGCATTACCCCTAAACCAAATCCATTATTTTCCAGTAGGACGGCGTTAACGCCGTCCTACTGATAGGATCATTGCACCTGCTGAAGTTTGTGTCTATTTTGTTGGCATGGATCGACCCGCAAAGCCATTTCCGCATGCAAGAAACCGAAAAGCAGCTTATTGAGCGCGTGCGAGCCTCAAACCGGGAGGCATTCAGGCTGTTGTTTGAGAAATACCAACCCATCGTCTTTCGCTATGTACTCCACAGTCTTCAAGATGCCGACACTTCTCACGACCTCGTCCAGGAAACCTTCCTGCGCGTTTGGATTCATCGCAAGAAGCTTCGGCCGGAGCTTCCGCTGCTTGCGTTGCTTTTTCGCATAAGCAGGAATCTCATTCGCGACCATGTTCGACATTATGCAGTAAGGAAGAAATTCGAGGCCGATGTTCCGCAATCTCAGCAAGTCCGCGGAGATGACCCGGCGGAGGTTCTTCAATCAAGGATCCTTGAGGAAAGGTTAAGCGAGGCAGTACGAACAAAGCTTCCGACAAAATGCAGAGAGATTTTTCTTCTGAGCAGAATGGAGGGAATGTCAAACGCAGAAATCAGCAAACACCTCGGCATCAGCGTGAAAACAGTTGAAAACCAGATGACGCGGGGATTGAGGATTCTTCGAAAACTGCTGAGAAGCTACCTATGACCTTTATCAAGGTTCTCCTGTGCCAACCCGACCTATGGCGGTGGCGGCGTGTAGAAGGTCGGAAGTCTAATCGGCCTTGTGAGAAGTCCGCCCTGCCCCTTTCCACGCGCATCCCACGCCAGAAGCCGGACTTCCAGATCTCATTTTATCAACACCATGCGATGAGTCTTACAAAGCTCCAAAGCGGTGAGGCGCTCAGGTAGGTCTGGAAACAGATAACAATCACACGTGCATGCTCTCCTCTTTCCTCCCTTCAGTGCCTGCGTGACTGAGATTCTTTTTCCTTGAATGGAAAAAGGTTAATTCCTTAAGAAAAATCAATCGGACAAAACTTGTAAAATCGCCTCCACTTTTCATTGTAATCTATCCTTTGCATCGTGTAAGAACAACGTAGTCTCTCAACGTTATAAAAGGCCCCCTTGTAACCTCCTCCAATTTCTTCTATATTAGTCCCGTGCCGCACCAATCAATAAATGTCGACAAAGCCACTATTCTACGCCTCATCGACGAGGTCCTGAAAGAAACCAACGCGCATGCCTGCTGCAAAGACGGCATTTGCTCGGACAACCTCTGTCTCGTCCACAACAAAGAAGGCGTCAGCAATATCGTCAAAAGTGGCGCCGACAGGATTACCGCCGGGGTTGGTGTCCGCGACGGCGGGTTCGACATGTCAATCGCTCGGATGATCGACCACACGCTCTTGAAACCCGAGGCGACAAAACAACAAATCGAGGAACTGTGTGCAGAGGCGAAGGAATACGCATTTGCCAGCGTCTGCATTAACCCGTCATTCGTCAAACTGTGCGCGGATCTTCTGCGAGATACAAGCGTCAAAGTCTGTACGGTTATCGGCTTTCCCCTCGGGGCCACTTCGACAGAGGCAAAAACCTTCGAGACCGAGCGCGCAATCCGTGATGGAGCAAGGGAAGTCGACATGGTGCTCAATATCGGTATGCTCAAGTCCGCCGAGTACGACTACGTCCGGAACGACATTGCGAGCGTTGTTGCCGCCGCGCATCGGCAGGGAGTCATTACGAAAGTGATCATCGAAACAGGCTTGCTGACGGACGAAGAGAAAGTGAAGGCATGTGCGCTCGCCAAGAAAGCGGGGGCGGACTTTGTCAAAACCTCCACAGGATTTGCGAAAGGCGGGGCGACTGTTGGAGACATTGCGTTAATGAGGCGCGTCGTAGGCCCTGGACTCGGCGTGAAAGCGTCGGGGGGCGTGCGAACACAGGAACAGGTCATGGCCCTTATTGCCAGCGGCGCAGACCGCATCGGCGCCAGCGCCAGCGTCAAGATCGTGACAGGAGAAAAGGAATCCACTCCCGCTTCCTACTGATGCCGTCCTTTCCCCCGAACAACAAGTTCATCGCTGGAATCATCCTCATGACAGGCTCGCTCTGTCTTGGCTCGTGTGTTTCTTCGGAGGAAACTGGCTCGGGCGGGGACAAAGCCATTCAACCGCAGCGGACGGTTACCCCTATTGACACGACGCAAATTCGCCGGCAAGCAGAAGCAAAAACGGCTGAGGAAGCAAAAAAAACACCTCGCGGCAGCGGCCGTTTCACAGCAAAGATGGATACCGTCAAGGCGGCATTAACGAGAAACCCGAAAGCGACGGCCAGGCCAATTGTGCGACCGGAGAATCCCGCCTACACCGTGCAAATCGGGGCGTTCGGACGGGCACAAAATGCACTCCGACTTCAAAAAATTGCGCGTGAACGATTTTCCACCCATGTCGTCCTGAATAACTACGGTACAAATGACAAACTGTATCGCGTCAGCATAGGCAAGTTCGATACCCGGAAAGAAGCAGCCCGGTTGAGGACGGAAATCATGGAAAAATTTCCGACAGATTACGCCGAATGCTGGGTGAATTATATTGCAAAATAACAGGTAAGACTCCCGGAGCCTTACGTTGATATTCTCGTTGAGACTCCGGGAGTCTTTCAAGCGAATGAAACAACAAGCCGCCATAGCCCTCGCCCTCTTTGCAGCTGCATGCTCCCCCTCGAAATCCACTGTCGAGGAAGAACAGCCCGGCCGGGCTCAAAAGGCACCCCTGCGATACTACGAGGCCACACTCAATCCTTCGGATTACGACGAAGACATCACCAACCTCCAGAGTGTTCACCCTGAAGATAGTCAATTTGTGGAACTGAACATCCCGAAGGACAGCGTGAGTGTTGAAGAGGAAATCCTGCAAGGTTTTCGGATTCAGATCTTTGCCTCAGCAAGCATCGACGAAGCAAATTCAACACGGATTTCGGCCACAATGAGACTCGCTCAGGATTCAGTCTACGTTGTATATGACCCGCCCGTCTACAAGGTGCGTGTAGGCGACTTTCCCTCAAGATATACCGCAAATCAAAGGCTCCCGCTTCTCATCGAAAAAGGTTACCCCGACGCGTGGGTTGTGCCGGATCGGATTGTGCAGAGGAAAATTACAAGAATACCGAGGCAATAACACGTAAGAAGCCTTGCCTCTACCTTGTTTCGCGATGGAGAAGCAAGGCTTCTGCTCTTTGAGGACACTCCAAAGACTCCTATTTCAAGAAAAATTTCCAGAGAGTGTCCAAAACAAGTGCGCTCAGGCGTCATAGAGTGTCGGTTGAATTGACCGGCAGAAAATAATAAGGAGGCATCATGCCAAAGTATCTTTGTATCCAACGAAACCAACCGGTGAAGAGGGAGAAACCATCTCCTGCCAAAATGGAAGAGATGTATGCCGCATTCAACGTCTGGAAAGAGAAGTTCAAGGAAAACATTATCGACATGGGCGGAGCACTAAAAAGTGATGGGAAAATTGTCACCTCAGAAGGTGCTACGGACGGCCCCTTCGTTGAAGTAAAGGAAGTTGTCGGCGGCTACATGATCATCTCGGCCGAAGGCATGGAAGAAGCGATGCAGGTGGCTCGAGAGAGCCCCGGGGTAGTAACCCCCGGATCAAGCGTTGAAATCAGGGAGATCAACAGCCCCTGACCATACCCACATTAGTTGAGCACTTCTTCCGGCACGAATACGGCCGGCTTGTGGCCATGCTGTCGCGCCGCATGGGAGTGCAACATATTGAAGATATAGAGGACGCAGTTCAGTCCGCGTTGATGACTGCGCTTGAGACGTGGACGGTGTCGGGTTTGCCGGACAATCCATCGGCCTGGCTTTATCGCGTGGCACACAACGAGCTGATAGGGGAGCTGCGTCAGCAAATAGGCCGCCATCGCATCCTGGAGGAAAACGCAAAAGAAGATATCGGCACTCCTCAGAACCACCCGGAGATTTTCCTGGAGGGCGAAGTTCGAGATGACCTGTTGCGGATGCTTTTTGTCTGTTGCGACGAGGCGATTCCTGTGGAATCACAGCTGGTGTTGGCGCTGAAGACTCTCTGCGGCTTCAGCATTCAGGAGATCGCGCTTCGGTTGTTTACCAGCGAAGCCAATGTTTACAAACGCCTCGGTCGAGCACGCAGCCGTTTGCGGAAACTTCCACCTCACACCGGCGAGCTAAGCGGTGAGCAATATTCCTCACGACTTCCGGCCGTACACAAAGTATTGTATCTTCTTTTTACTGAAGGATATCTTTCCTCCCACACGGCGCAGGCTATCCGCAAAGAGCTCTGTAACGAAGCGATACGGCTGGCGACGCTCCTTGCGAAACATCCGGTAGGCCAGAGCCCGGAAACGTTTGCCCTGCTGGCCTTGATGCATCTGCACGCGGCACGGATCACTGCTCGTCAGGATGGATCTGGCGGGTTGCTCTTGTTGGAGGAGCAGGACCGAGAACTCTGGGACCGGCAGGAAATTCAGGTCGGATTGGAGTGGTTGGCCAAATCCGCACAAGGCGATAGTTTTTCCCGGTACCACGCGGAGGCCGGGATCGCGGCGGAACACTGCCTCGCCCCCTCGCTTCAGGATACCCGTTGGGACAAAATCGTGGAGTGTTATTCGTTGCTGGAGCGAATCGCACCCTCTGCGCTACACAAGCTGAACCGTGCGGTAGCCCTCGCGGAGTGGAAAGGTCCGGCTGCGGGACTCGCCGTTCTCAAGGGGTTTGAACCACCGACCTGGCTAGCCAGTTCTTACCTATGGTCTGCGGTACTGGCCGATTTGCATCAACGCTGTGAAAATACACAGAAAGCGGATTTCTATCGTGATATAGCTTTGAAATCGGCTCCCACTCGGGCAGTGAAAGAGCTTTTGCAGCGACGACTATGGACCGACATGTCGGTTAATCAACGAAGAACCAAAAAAAGAACCACACAGCTACGATAGCGGCAAGGCTTCTGCTTCTAACTCTTCTCCACCTCATACATCTTCTCAATCAACGGGGCAAATTTCTGCTCCACCACCTTTCGCTTTACTTTCTGCGTCGGAGTAATCTCGCCACCCTCGATCGTGAGCGTCTGCGGAAGGATTTCGAACCGCCGGACTCTCTCGAAATGTGAAAGGTCCTTCTGGAGTTTTTCGATTTCTTCAGAATAAAGCTTTCGGATCATATCGTGGCTGATGAGGTCCGCTTCGTTGGAAAATGTCACGCCCACGCTCTTTGCGTAATCCTTCAGCAGGTCGAACTCCGGTACAATCAGGGCAGTGCAAAACATGCGGCCGTCGCCGATGAGCACAAACTGGTCGATGTATTTGCTCTGTAAAAACAGGTTTTCGATGGGCTGCGGGGCAATGTTTTTCCCTCCTGAGCTCACGAACAGGTGCTTCTTTCTGTCCGTGATCATCAGGTGCCCCTCTTTGTCAAACATCCCGACATCTCCTGTGTGGAACCAGCCGTCTTTGTCGATGACCTCTTCTGTCGCCTTCTTATTATTATAGTAGCCTTTCATGATATTCGGGCCTTTTGCAAGGATTTCCCCATCATCAGCAATCTTGATTTCCACGGCCGCAATGGGTTTGCCGACAGTTCCGAACTTGTAATCGTCTAGTCTGTTAACAGTCAGAACAGGAGAAGTTTCCGTCAGCCCGTATCCTTCAATGATCTGAATCCCGACAGCCTCAAAGAACTCTCCAAGCTCTTTGGGCAAAGCGGCTCCGCCCGAAACAAAAAACCTGATCCTGCCCCCTGTTCGCGCTTTGAGTTTTCCATAGACAAGCTTATTTGCGACGGCATGCTGCAGCGTAAGCAAGGGACTCATGCTCCGATGCTTCTTCGCAGCTGCGTACTCCTTCCCAACTCTAACAGCCCAATGGAAAATCTTCTGTCTCATCGGCGGATGATTGTCGATTTGCTTCATGATGCGGCTGTGGATGCGCTCGAACAGCCTCGGAACTGTCGTAACAATCGTGGGTTTGACCTCGAGCAAATTGTCGCGGACAGTGTCGATGCTTTCCGCATAGGCCACGGTTGCGCCGCAAGCCATGGCTGTGTAATATCCAGCCATCCTTTCAAATGAATGGCACAACGGCAGGAACGATAATAGCACATCCGACGGCCCGAAGGGAATCGTATCGGCGGACGCCTTTATATTTGAAACGAGATTGTTATGCGTGAGCACCACACCCTTGGGATTCCCCGTTGTCCCGGAGGTGTAAATGATGGTCAGGATGTCATCCGGCTTGGGCTTGCTCATGCTTTCCTGGAAATAGCTGGCGTTCCCCTTCTCAAACTCCGACCCCAATGAATATACCTTTGAAAAACCAAGCACACTTCGATCTTCCACTGCGCCTTTCTCGGTCATCAAGATGATGCGTTCAAGAGTCTTGACGTCCGGCTTGATTTTCAGCACTTTGTTCAGCTGAAACGCGTTGGAAATGACAGCAATTTTCACTTCTGAATCGTTGAAAATAAACTCTATTTGTTTTGGCGTGAGGGTTGGGTAGATGGGAACGTCAATCCCTCCCAGGCACACAATTGACATATCGGCGACAATCCACTCAGGCCGGTTTTCCGATATGATGGCAACCCTCTCACCTTTGCGCACTCCAAGGGAAGCGAGTCCGAGTGCAAACAGCTCCACGTTTCGCCGATATTCCCTGAATTTTATTCCCTGGTATTCACCGTCCACCTTCTGCATGAGCATGGGACGCTCTTCGTTCGCATATTTTGTTGTGATCCTATCGAACATCTCCGAAATCGTTGAAAAATCAACGACGACTGACATGTAGCCTCCATTCATAGTATTTGAGTGGCGTCAAAATAGCGGATGATGCTTTGAGATGCAAGAAATGGCGAGGATGTGCAGGATTTCGCGACAAAATGCAAATTGGCAAAATCCATCTTTCTTTAGAACATGGTGGTAGAAACGATTTGATGAATTGCCACTGCAGGGGTTCCGTTTTTCAATCTGTTTTGTAAGGACACGGCCCGCCATAAAGATTGGCGGGCAGGAATGCCGTGCGCCTACGGGCCAAACAAACAGACCCCAAAAACACCATGCCTGCTCACTCCGATCGGCTAATCTCCAAAATACCAAAGCAGTGATTGCGTTTCCCTGATTAAAACAGTTCTTCAGTGCATTACCTTCTTACGTCCATTTGATGGCGCTAAGATGTTCTCCCGCCTCCACTTCGAACCTTAGGTGACTATCCTTTAACTCAAAGGCATAATCCTCGATAATCATGACTTGTTGGCCAGACGACTGTTTGTAACTTGTTCATTCCTCGTCTTATGTTGCAATGAGCGTTGTAATTTTGTAAAACGTCTCATTTTTAACTTGACAAACCCTCCGCAACCGCTTATATTGCCACCCGTTGCGCTTGCCCCAAAACCATAGTGAAGACGACCTTCCGGTAGGTAGCGAGGGATTGTAGTGGGCGGCTCAACTCCAACTGTCACCCATCTGTTCATTTTAAACTAGCAAAGAATTCTAGTCTCATCCTGCACACCACGCGGGCCAGGATGGGTTTTCTATCTGATAAAATTTTCGCGGGAGGCGGGACTTCGGCATCCCTCCGGCTGGAGGATCGTCGACCGTGGTGTTGAGAATTTTTTTCACTATCCGTTCACCGTTTTGTCTTAAGGAGATCCGTTATGCTCGAAACAGAAGCCACGAAAGTCTCGGCTGCTGCCAAAACTTCCGCCACAAAAACGGCGGACAGGTCCGCCGCTACACGCGGACTCACCTTCCAGCGTTATTACACGAAGCCCGGCGTCCACCCATTCGATGAAATCGAGTGGGAACTCCGCACCGCCGTGATCTCGAACGAGAAGGGCGAGAAAATTTTCGAGCAGAAAGACGTCGAAATTCCCAAATCGTGGTCCATGACGGCAACGAATGTCGTGGTCTCCAAGTATTTCCACGGAACGCTGAACGCGCCCGATCGAGAGCGAAGCGTTAAACAGCTCATCGAGCGTGTCGCGCGTTCGTACTACAAATGGGGATTGAAGGGCGGGTACTTCGCGTCTCAGGATGATGCTGAGATTTTCTACAACGAACTCTGCTTCCTGCTCGTCAATCAGTACATGGCGTTCAACAGCCCTGTCTGGTTCAACGTCGGCGTCGAAGAAAAACCGCAGTGCTCGGCCTGCTTCATCAATTCGGTAAAAGACTCGATGGATTCGATTCTCACACTCGCCAAGACGGAAGGGATGCTCTTTAAGTTCGGTTCTGGAACAGGCTCGAACCTCTCGACACTCCGTTCTTCGAGAGAAAGACTTTCCGGCGGCGGAACACCATCCGGACCGGTCTCGTTTATGAAAGGCTTTGACGCGTTTGCAGGTGTTATTAAATCCGGTGGAAAAACGCGCCGCGCCGCTAAAATGGTCATCCTGAATGCCGACCACCCCGACGTCGTGGATTTCATCAACTGCAAAGCCGATGAAGAAAAGAAAGCATGGGCGCTGATTGACGCCGGATACAACGGCGGCTTCAACGTCCCCGGAGGCGCTTACGATTCTATCTCGTACCAGAACGCCAACCACTCTGTGCGTGTTACGGATGAGTTCATGAAAGCCGTTCTCGAAGACAAAGATTGGTACACGCTTGCCGTCACGACGGGAAAACCGGTCGAAAAGCTCCGCGCTCGCGACATCATGCGCCAGATCGCCGACGCCGCCTGGATCTGCGGAGACCCGGGCTTGCAGTATCATACGACGATCAACAACTGGCACACGAGCTCCAACACAGCCCCGATCAATTCTTCGAACCCGTGCAGCGAGTACATGTTCCTGGACGACACGGCGTGCAACCTCGCCTCGTTGAACCTGATGAAGTTCAGAAAGCCAAACGGCGATTTCGACGTCGTGTCGTTCAAGAAAGCTGTTGAGGTCACGATTACTGCGATGGAAATCTCGGTCGATAATTCGAGTTACCCGACGCCGGCCATCACGCAGAACAGCTACGACTACCGCCCGCTCGGACTGGGCTATGCAAACCTCGGCGCTTTGTTAATGTCACGCGGCGTACCGTACGACAGCGAAGAAGGCCGCTCCATGGCCGCAGCTATTACCTCTTTAATGTGCGGCGAGGCTTACAGGCAATCAGCGCTCATTTCGAAAGAAATGGGACCGTTCAAGGGCTTTGAAAAGAACCGTGAGCCCATGCTGAGTGTCATGGCAAAGCATGGAATCTACGCGGAGAAAATAGACAAGAACCTTGTGGACGATGACCTCTGGGAAGCCTCCGCAACCGTGTGGGGCGATGTTGTCAAGTTCGGCAAGGAATACGGCATCCGGAACTCTCAGGCAACCGTCCTCGCGCCGACTGGTACGATCGGCTTTATGATGGACTGCGACACGACGGGCGTTGAGCCGGATATCGCCCTCGTGAAATACAAGAAACTCGTCGGCGGCGGATTGTTGAAAATCGTCAACCAGACTGTGCCCGAAGCTCTTCAAAAACTCGGCTACGACGACGAGCAAATCGAGCACATTATTGCCTACATCGACAAAAACGACACTATCGAAGGCGCCCCGCACCTGAACGAGAAACATCTGCCCGTGTTTGACTGCGCTTTCAAGCCGGCCAAAGGCCAGCGCTCCATTCAGTATATGGGCCACATCCGGATGATGTCGGCGACACAGCCGTTCCTGTCCGGTGCCATTTCCAAAACAGTGAATATGCCCACCAACGTCACGGCCGAGGATATCATGCAGGCTTACATTGAAGCATGGCAGCTTGGCTTGAAGGCCATTGCGGTCTATCGTGACGGTTGCAAAAGAACACAGCCACTCAGCACCAGCCTGGACTCGGCCAAAGAAAAACCCAAGGCGCAGCCAGTCCGGCGGCGTCTTCCCGACGAGCGGCAGTCCATAACGCATAAGTTCAGCATTGCGGGCCATGAGGGATACATCACTGTCGGCATGTTTGAGGACGGCACGCCCGGCGAGTTGTTTATCACGATGTCCAAAGAAGGCTCGACGATCTCCGGGCTCATGGATTCCCTTGCCACTTCGGTTTCGATAGCGTTCCAATACGGCGTACCGCTCAAGGTCATGGTAGACAAGTTCAGCCATGCCCGGTACGAGCCGTCCGGATTCACGAACAACCCCGATATCCCGATCGCAAAATCCATCAGCGATTACATTTTCCGCTGGCTGAGCAAGAAGTTCATGAAAGAAGAAGACAGGCCCATCGACACGACGGAGACATCGTCAGTGACGATTTCTGCCGACACGAAGATTTCCGCCTCTTCAACGAAGGTTGGCGCGATCGAACGAAAGGAAAAGGTTGTGTTCGAAACCCAGGCCGACGCCCCACCCTGCCACGAGTGTGGCAGCATCATGATTCGGAGCGGTTCGTGCTACAAGTGCCTGGAGTGCGGGTCAACAAGCGGGTGTTCATAATTTTTTTGTCATTCCGTCGGATTTTAAGACGGAATCCAGGATGAAGCATTATCTGGATGCCCGCTAAAAATCTGCGGGCATGACAGGTACTGTCCAAAAGGGATTAACCTTCGGTAGCCGCAGACTTTATGTCTGCGCAATTTGGCTGAATTCGCAACCTGGAAGGTTGGGCCTACCGACTTTTTGGACAGCTCGCTATCACGGCAAGTGAAATTGATGTTGTTCTAAAACGGGAGGCGGTTAAAACCATGATAAGGAGATCCCCATGCAGACGCTCCTTGTGGTTCTCGTCGCCATCTTCGCCTACGGAATCGTGATTCTCGGGTTCCTTAGGTTTTTCGGCTTCCTCTCGGACCGTGATGCCGAGATAAGAAAGCTGTTGGGTACGAAACGGACAAAGAAAAAAGAGAGAGATTCGTTGCCAAAGAGGAGATTGCGATTAGCAAGGTCGTAACAAAGTTGCTTTGAAATAGTATTCGCTTTACATTGAGCGCCGATGGTCGAGAGATCATCGGCGTTTTTGTTTTTTCCTAAAAAGCTAACCCTATCCCGACCTCTTCGCCCCCTCCGTCCTTGGCCC
>JACPSI010000028.1 GCA_016193365.1 Ignavibacteriales bacterium | reverse complement strand
TCCTTGGCATATTTCACGAGCCGCCAATCGAGGTCGAGACGAATCGGGTGCGAGTTGATCTCGATGGACTTACCGTAGTCGGCCGCCGCGTTGATGACTTCCACCATATCGACAGGATACCCATCGCGTGACAGTAAGAGACGCCCTGTGGGATGGCCGAGAATTGTCACGTATTTGTTCTTTATTGCCTTTAGAATGCGTTCGGTGGCCTCCTGGGCCGTCATTTTCATACGACTATGAATAGCAGCGACGACGAACTCGAAACTTGCCAGAACTTTGTCTGGATAGTCCAGGGCCCCATCTCCCAGAATATCGACCTCGGTTCCCTTAAAGATGCGAAAATTCTTAAACCGGCCATTGAGCTTGTCGATTTCCTTGTGCTGCTCCCGAATTTTCTCAACAGGAAGTCCGTTCGCGTAGACCGCAATCTGGCTATGGTCTGCTATGCCAAGGTATGACCATCCAAGATTCCTGCACGCCTCGGCCATTTCTTCAAGCGTATTTGCGCCGTCGCTGTACGTCGAATGACAGTGAAATGTCCCGCGCAAGTCTTTGAAGTCAAGCAACTTCGGCAATTTGTCTTCAACTGAAGCCTCGAACTCCCCCATATTCTCACGGAGCTCAGGCTCGACGTATCGAAGTCCAAGTGCCTTATAGATTTCACTCTCGTCCCTGCATTTTGGCGGCGCCTTTGATTTCATTCCTTCGATCTTTGAAAACTCGTACTCGTTTAGGCTCCAGCCGAGCTTTCGGGCAAGTGTACGCATTTCCACATTGTGCTCCTTGCTCCCGGTGAAGTAATTGAGCGCGAAGGGGTACTCAGAGTCCTCTACAATCCTCAAATCGCTGTTAATTCCTCCCTTGAGCACCACACTGGCCTTTGTGTCGCCCTGGCCGATGATATTGGCGACTTCCGCATGGGAAACAAAAGCAGCTGCAATCTTTTGACGGTCCTTTTTTTGGGCACTGACCACAATGTCGATATCGCCGATAACTTCTTTTCGCCGCCGAAGACTTCCTGCTACATCAACGCGCTTGACCTCTCTCATTTTTTTTAGTGCGGATACGATCTTATCGGCCGCCTCTTTTGCTTTAGGATAAAGTTGCCTGTCGCTTGTGGTCCGAAGAGCTTCTATGCCTTTGAGTATGTTTTCCTCTGTTTTTTGGCCGAATCCCGTAACATCTCTCAATTTCTCGTTCTCGGCAGCCTCCTGAAGCTCTTGCAACGACTTGATCTTGAGTTTTTCATAGAGGAGCTTCACCTTTTTTGGTCCCAGCCCGTGAACGCGAAGCATTTCGATTACGCCTTCAGGAATGGAAGACCGGAGTTCATCGTAGAAACGTATTCGCCCCGTCTGAACATACTCCACGATATTCTCTGCCATCGTCTTGCCAATACCCCTCACGTCCTTTAACTCGTCTCTCTTGATAAGTTCTTCTAAATCAACTGTTAATGCCTCGATGTTTCGAGCGGCGTTTTGATAAGCAATACACTTAAAACGGTTTTCACCCTTAAGCTCCAGAAGTGTGCCTATCTCGTAAAACATTCTCGAGACCGCTCTCTTGTCAACCATGGTATGTCTTGTCCCTCAGGTGGGGTCAGGGGATATTGTTACGCGGCAGCTTGTTCGGCGAGAGGCTGTGCGTTCATTCCTTGTGCAAATGATTTGACTCGATCCATTACCGGGAGCACCTCGGTAAACTGCATAAGCTCCTGCCTAAGCTTCGACGCATTCGGAAGTCCTCTGAGATATCCTGCATAGTGCTTGCGGAATTCGATTACGCCTTTGCGCTCGCCCTTGACATCGACAGAGAGTTTAAGATGTTGAAAAAGAAGATTGATGCGATCGTCTATTGTTGCGTCTGGCAAGAGGTTACCTGTATTCAAATAATGCTTTCCCTGCATGAATATCCATGGATTATCGATGGCACCGCGCGCGATCATGACTCCGTCGCAACCCGTTTCATCGAACACTCGACTGATGTCCTGGGGGGAATGAACGCCACCGTTCACAAAAATCGGAGTTGAAACGGCGGACTTAACGGAAGGAATCCAGGTCAAGTCGGGAGCACCCTTGTGGCCCTGTGCCCGCGTCCTGCAGTGAACGGTGAGACCCTTGACTCCGCATTGCTCCAGCATCCTGGCGACATCGACGATCTGAATGCTTGATTCATCCCATCCTAGCCTCGTCTTAACAGTCACGGGGAGGTTTGTTGCTTTCACAACTTGAGTGACGATGCGCTCCATGCGAGGCAAATCCTTAAGTAACCCTGCCCCCGCCCCTCTCATTGCGACATCCTTTACCCAGCACCCGCAATTGATGTCTAGAATGTCTGGTTGCATCTCATCAACGAGTCGCGCTGCAGATTCCATGGACTCTTCGCTCCCGCCATAGATCTGAATACCGAAAGGCCGCTCTTCTTCCGAGAATACCATTTTCTGCTTCGTCTTGCGGGAATCCCGGATGAGGCCTTCGGAGTTGACAAACTCCGTGTACACAATGTCAGCTCCAAGCCGTTTGCAAATCACGCGAAACGGAAGATCCGTCACATCTTCCATAGGTGCCAGGACAATGGGTTTTTCTATGTTGATTTTGCCGATTTGCATGAATGTGCTAAGACTCCCGGAATCTCACAAAGTTCCTTTCAGATAAGATTCCGGGAGTCTTCCTGGATTAATCAGCCTGGATCCTCGCCACGATTGCGTCCGCCATCTCAGTTGTCCCGACATGATTCTCGGGCTTAAGGTCGCGTGTTACTTTTTTGCCATCTTTGACCACCTCGCTGACCGCCCGGCGAATTCGTTCGGCCGCTTTTGTTTCTCCCAGATGGTCCAGCATCATTGCTCCTGCGAGCGTCATTGCACACGGATTTGCCAGATTCTTGCCCGCAATATCCGGGGCGCTTCCATGGACGGCTTCAAAAATAGCCATATCATATCCGATATTCGCACCAGGAGCCAGTCCAAGCCCGCCCACAAGGCCGGAACACAAGTCCGAGAGTATGTCCCCAAACAAGTTCGTCGTCACGATAACATCAAACTGATGGGGGTTCATGACGAGCTGCATGGCCATATTATCGATGATCCGGTCGTTGCACTCGATATCTTTGAACTCCTCCGCCACTTTTTTCCCGACATCAAGGAAGAGTCCGCCCGTAAATTTCATAATGTTGGCTTTGTGAACAATCGTGACTTTCTTGCGCTTGTGCTTTTGAGCATATTCAAATGCAGCCCGGACAATGCGCTCAGACCCTGACCGCGTCACCACGCCAATAGTCTCGGCCGCACTTTTACGTGTGTCGATGTAATGCTCGATGCCGGCGTAAAACTCTTCTGTATTCTCTCGAAACACGATAAGGTCAATATCCTTGAACTGGCTTTTGACTCCAGCCATCGATTTTGCAGGGCGTAAATTGATATAGAGGTCAAACTCTTTTCTCAGGGCGACATTGACACTGCGAAACCCGGTACCTACGGGTGTGGTAAGAGGTCCTTTAAGGGCAACCTTGTTCTTGACGATGGAATCCAGGACATGCTGAGGCAGAGGATCCTTGTATTTGTCGATGGCCGCAAGACCTGCTTCCTGGATTTCCCAACTTACTTTGACGCCTGACGCTTCAATGACTCGCCTTGATGCCTCGGCGATGCTCGGGCCAATCCCATCGCCCGGTATGAGTGTGACATTATGCAAGAAATACGCCTTTCAATTTTCTCCTGACTGGAACAAACGACATTGCGTCCGAAAAAGCCGGAAGAATGCGAACGTGTATTGATAAAAATACGGAAAAATGGCAGGAGTTACAAGGAAGGATAGCCGCGATCTCTAAGTCGCGGCAATGATGCAGATTTACTTGGATGCTTGAGAAATGATTTTGCTGATGAGAAGAAGCTTGACCCCACCCCGCTCGTGGAGCATTCCTGTTACTTTTACTTTTTCTGCAACGAAAGGCAGGAGCATTTCATTGGCGCCTCTCATGGAAGTTTTGGTCTGTCCCGCGACGTAGATTGTTCCGGTCTTGTCTTCGAGGATGGCAAGCGGAATCCCTCCTTTTGCGCAATCAGTTGCACACTCTTTGTGGGCAGATCCGATTCCCTTGCCCATGGCGCCAGAGGTGTAACACTGGATATCGATCACTTCGCCAGAGATTGTGATCTCCTTAACACGCTTCTGTTGACTAAAAATAAGAGATGTTGCGACAAGGAGTGAAATCGCGATGAGGGTGATTCTCTGCATATGCCCTTTTCCTTTTTAAGAGTCAGATGATAACTTACACATTATAGAAGCTTCTATCAAGGCTGCGATACTGAATCGCTTCTCCAAGATGTTCCGGTTTCACAGCCTCGTTCCCCGATAGGTCAGCGATGGTGCGGGCCACCTTAAGGATTCTGTCGTAAGCGCGAGCAGAGAGGCCGAGCCTGTTCATCGCTGTTTTTAACAGATCCGCGCCGGCTTTGTCGATCTGACAATACTCTTTTATTTCCTTTGATTCCATATCGGCGTTGGAAAAAAGGCCGCTGTCGGCGAACCGGGCTGCCTGGATTTCTCTCGCTGCAATTACGCGTTCGCGGATGGAAGCTGAGTTTTCACCGGATTTCTTTGATGCAAGCTCGTTATACATCACAGCCGGGACTTCAACATGAATGTCAATCCGGTCGAGCAGCGGACCCGAAATCTTGCTGACGTATTTTTGGATTTGCAGCGGATTACATGTGCATTCCTGATTCGGGTTCCCGTAGTTTCCACACGGACAGGGGTTCATGGCGCACACAAGCATGAAATTTGCCGGATAATCCACCGAAACCTTCGTCCTGCTGATCGTGACCCTGCCGTCTTCAAGGGGTTGCCGCATGACTTCCAGAACATTGCGGGCAAATTCAGGCAATTCGTCGAGGAACAAAACCCCGTGATGAGAAAGCGAAATTTCACCGGGCCGCGGGATCGTTCCACCCCCTACCAACGCGGAATCCGATATCGTGTGGTGGGGGGACCGGAACGGCCGGATTGAGACGATTGCAGTATCCGGAGGAAGCAGTCCGGCAACCGAGTGAATCTTTGTCGTTTCGAGAGCTTCTTCAAACGACAGCGGGGGCAAAATCGTCGGCAGCCTCTTTGCCAGCATAGTCTTCCCTGAACCGGGAGGCCCAATCAACAGTATGTTGTGACCTCCGGCGGCAGCAACCTCGAGCGATCGTTTCACGCTTTCCTGGCCCTTCACATCGGCAAAATCCAAAGAATAGTTCTGGTTGCGTGCGAATATCTCCTTGACATCCACCCGAAGCGGCTTTGCCATCAGATGTTCCGTTTGAAGGAAATAAGCAACGTCTTTCAAGTTTTTCATGGGATAGACTTCGAGGCCATTCACAATAGCGGCTTCTTTGGCGTTCTCTTCCGGCAGAAGCATTCCCCGCATACCTTTGGCTTTGGCCTCAAGAGCAATCACCAGTGCGCCATGAATCGGTCGCAGGTTACCCTCGAGCGAGAGTTCGCCAAGAATGACAAATTCGTTCGCGATGGCGGATTTGATTTGCTCCGAAGCGGTGAGAAGCCCGATGGCGATCGGCAGGTCGTAGGCTGACCCCTCCTTTTTTATGTCGGCAGGTGCCAGGTTGACGGTGATGCGGTATTTGGGAAACTTGAAGTCGGAGTTCTTGATCGCGGCAAAGACACGCTGAAAACTTTCTTTCACTGCTCCCTCCGCAAGGCCGACAATAAAGAACTTGGGTGTCGTAGGCACTAGTTGAGATTCCACATCGACCAGATGCGCATTGACGCCAAATGTTGCGGCACTGAGAATTCTTGAATACATCCCGCGGGCTATTCTATCGGTGTCGCGTGGATATGCTGCAGGACGCCGGCATAGGTGTCCTTGCCGGGTCTGGCAAGAATAAATGCAGTGAATCCAAAAGCAAACAGAAGAAGGAAAAGATTGTTCCCGGTCAACAAATAAAAGGCAAGGTTGAGGAAATTGGTTCCTTCGATTACAGCCAGCCGGACCAGAACTGCAGCATTGAACCTTGCAATGCGGGAATGAAGGTCGGATTCGGACATTGCAGATTTGAGAAGTGACCTATACAACACGGAGCTTGCGCCCACACCAGCCAGGAGCCCTCCCGTGCCGGCATATGCGAAAATATCTGTGCTTTCAGTAATGAATTCGAAATTTTGGGAGTGCAGCACAAGTATGACAGAAAGAAAAACGATCTGGCCGAGAAGAAGCGCCCCGAAGACAATGGTCATGACCTTGAAAGCTGAGGCTCCTTCAAGCTCGGGCGGGTTTTTCACAGACGGGCGAGAGAAATGGTCGGTTTATCGATTCTGCTTCAGAAACTCCAGTCTTTCTTTTAACTTTTCGGCAGGGATCAGGAGTTTGTCTTTCCCGAAAATTGCTTCCTCCTGACTTGAAAAGGCGAGCTCATATTCATTGCTCATCACGATCGCCTCCTCCGGACATACTTCTTCGCAAAAGCCGCAGAATATGCATCTGACCATGTTGATTTCGAATTTCACCGGATAGCGTTCTTTCTCCAGGTCTGTTTCCGAGGCCTGGACTTCGATTGCAAGTGCGGGGCAAACGCGCGAGCAGAGTCCGCAAGCAACGCAACGTTCAACTCCCTGTTCCTCGACCAGCACGGGCCGGCCGCGGAAGGACGCCGGAGGATGGAATCGCACTTCCGGATACTGATGAGTGATTTTCGGCTTGAACATCTGCAGAAACGTCGTCATGAGCCCGCGGAAAATCTCGGGAAGATACATCCGCTGCAGGAGGCTAAAATCTTTTTTTCGAATGATCTTTTTGGAAGAAGCCATGTTTTTGTTATGAAGATATCAAAAGAATTGCCAACCCCGTCCCGAGGACGTTGGCAATGGACAGGGGAAGCAGAACCTTCCACCCCAGGTTCATCAACTGGTCGTACCGGAAACGTGGGATCGTCCACCGGACCATGATAAAAAAGAATACCACGATACTTACCTTCACGCAAAAAGCCAGCACTTGCAGAAGACTCATCACCAATGGACTCACGCCCCAATTCTCTGAAAACGGGATATGCCAGCCGCCGAGGAACAACGTCGTAATCAGGGCACTGGACGTGATCATATTGGCATATTCAGCGAACATGAACAGGCCGAACTTCATTCCTGAGTACTCTGTGTGATATCCTCCGACGAGCTCGGGCTCCGCTTCCGGAAGGTCAAAGGGTAACCGATTTGTTTCCGCAAAGGCGGCAACAAAGAATATCACAAAGCCTAGTGGTTGCACGAAGAGGTTCCATGCCGGCAGCCACCCCACCAGATAACGCGTTTGATGCATCACAATCTGGTCCAGCCGGAGGGATTCGGCAACCATGAGAACTCCGATAATGGAAAGTCCCATGGCTAGTTCATAGCTGATAAGCTGTGCCGACGAACGCAAACCGCCGAGCAAGGAGTATTTGTTATTGGACGACCAGCCGGCAAGGGAAACACCGTAGACTCCCATGGAGGTCATTGCAAGAATGAACAGGATGCCGATATTGACATCGGCAATGATGAGTTTGACCTGATAGCCAAAAAGTTCAATGGTGTTTCCGAAAGGAATAACGGCAAACGTGCAAAGAGCAATGGAGATTGAAATCATCGGAGCAATGTCGTGTACTGTTTTGTTTGCCGCAGTGGGGACGATGTCTTCTTTCATGACAAGTTTTACGAGGTCCGCCATTATTTGGAAAAGTCCTTGCGGGCCAACCCGGTTCGGGCCTATGCGGTTCTGGATAAACGCGCTGATCCTTCTTTCCAGAAATGTCACGAGCGCCGCCGCGGTCATCAGCACGCCGAGGACCACCACAATCTTCAACAGGATAATCCAGAATGGAATCATACGACGGGAACCGCCCTTGATGCAGTTTTAGACATAACACCTGTGTTGCCAATTTTCTGGTAATTGAGGCCTTTAAACGCCTGAACCTTTTCCGAAATCTCACGAAACACATCGTCGGCGCTATTAAACTTCATTTTCCCGCCGACGGCTGAGGCGACGGCCGATACGATACGCCAGGAAGGACGTGCATCTTTTTTGATGGGCCTTCCCCAGCGGTCGTTGTGCGAGGCAAACTTGTCCCATCGGCTCATCGCAAAACCATCGAGAGCCCGGTCTTGTTCGAGCGTAACAACAGCGGGACGAATTCTCTGGACCCTTCCCTGGAAATTCGTCAGGGTGCCGTGTTTTTCTGCGTAGGTAGACGATGAAAAAACTATATCCGCAGCAGCGGTCGTTTCATTCTGAATTGAAGAATGGACAATCAGAAGTTCAAGGTTGGACAATACCCCTGCTATCTCAGGTATGGCAGCAATGTCGTCCTCAAGGGCATAGAGAGCTTTAATAGATCCGTTTTTGATCCCCTGAATAATCGCGTCAATGTTGGACCCTCCCTCGCCCGGTTTCACACCAACTTCTTCTGCACCGCGGGTGTTCGCAGTTTTATCGGCACGCAGGAGGAAAGCATCCTCATCTCCTTCCTTCAGATGACGGACAAAGTCAACATTTTTTGTTCCAAGAACGTCTTTCATGAATTTTTGGAACGCATAGTTGTCTTCATTCGATGCATATGCCGAACCAAGTCCGGCAATTTCACTCTTCTTGAAAAGCCTTAATTCGGAGGCCGCCGCTGCAATTGCTTCGTCCCATCCAACAGAGGAGAGTATTCCTTCTTTTCGCATCAGGGGTCCGCTAAGCCTTTTCTCGCTGTTTACGTCTTTGAACGTTTGCAGCCGTCCGAAATCGCACATCCAGGCGGAATTGACTTCTTCGTTTTGCCGCGGCGTCAATCGGAGAATTTCATTATTCCGAACCCAAATGTTGATATTGCAACCCCGGGCGCAACCAGTGCATGTGCTTTCGGTCGAAGACATTTCCCAGACTCTCGCCTTGAAACGAAAATCCGTGCCCGTCAACGCACCGACAGGACATAATTCGATGACATTCATTGAGTACGGGTTATCGAGTTGAGTTCCGGGAAACGTCGTCAAGACGACGTGATCACCCCTTTGCGTGAACGTCAACACCGGCTGCTTTGCTATCTCGTCTGCGAACCTGACACATCGTGAACACATGATGCAGCGTTCCACGTCGAGCATGACATTCGGTCCAAGCTGAATTCGCTTAGGCTTGTGGACTTTGTCCTCGTTGAACCGGCTATAGCCAATGCTATACTTGTACGTATAATCCTGCAGCTTGCACTCCCCCGCTTCATCACAAATGGGGCAATCAAGAGGGTGGTTGATGAGAAGAAATTCCATGACAGCGTTGCGTGCTTTCTGCACCCGCTCGCTCTGAGTTTTGACAACCATACCCTCTGCAACCTGGGTTGCACAAGCTATGGCGAGTTTCGGCATTTTTTCGATTTCCACGAGACACATGCGGCAGTTCCCCGCGACGGAAAGTTTTGGATGCCAGCAAAAGTGCGGAATCTTTATACCATGATCCCTTGCAGCCTGGATGACGGTTAACTTCGGGTCGACTTCGTATGCAATTCCGTCTATTGTGATTTTTGCCATAAGCGAAAGGTAAAACCGGTGAGTTGAGCTTTTTTAGAGATTTTTTTGGTGATATTCTTCGAGTGCCAGTCTGATAATGGTCAGCGACTTTTGTAAATCCTCCGCATTGAGCATGAATGCAAGCCGAACTTCGTTGAAACCTTTTCCTCCGGATGTATAAAAACCCTGGGCGGGTGCAAGAAGGACAGTTTCATTCTGGTATTGATACTCCTCGATCAGCCATTTTGCAAAATGTTCTGAGTCCTTCACAGGCAGGCCAACAACGATATAAAACGCGCCTTCCGGCTTGTAGTAGGTAACGCCGGAGATGGATTTCAGGCCCTCATAGACGACGTCGCGACGTCTGCGAAATTCACTCACAATGGGTTTGGTATATTCATCGGGGGAATTGAGAAGCGGCGTCACGGCAGCCTGTTCCACCGTTGCCACCGACAGCCTCGCCATGCCGAATTTCAGGGACGCCTGGACAATTCCCTTGTTATGGCTGGCGATAACGCCTATGCGTGCGCCGCAGACGTTGAATCTCTTCGAGCAGCTGTCGAGGAGTATCGCCCTGTCTGAAATCTCAGGAAAACTTGCAACGCTTATTGATTCGGCGTCATATGCGAATTCCCGGTACACTTCGTCCGAGAGCAGGAAGAGGTTGTGCTTTTTGGCCAATCGTACGAGCCGCTCCATCTCAGCCCGGGAATATATTGTTCCGGTGGGGTTTGAAGGGCTGCAGATGAGAATTCCCCGAGTCCTGGAAGTAACATATCGCTCAATCTCCTGCTCAGACGGGAGATGAAAGCCGTTTTCAATCGATAACGGAACAGCCCGCAATTTCACGTTCGCTATCGTTGCAAAGCCGTTGTAGTTCGTGTAAAATGGCTCGAACACAATAATTTCATCGTTTGCGTCGCAAACCGCGCACATCGCAAATGTGATCGCTTCCGACCCTCCCGCTGTAACGATCATCTCACTTTCGTCGAATTCTATCCCGTTGTGTTTGAAATAATTCCGCCAGGCCGTTAGTGCGATAGGAATTCCGTTTGACGGTGCATAAGCGATGGTCGGTTGGTTGAAATTCCTGATGGCCTCAAACACCGCGGGAGAAGTCGGCAAGTCCGGCTGACCGATATTGAGGTGATACACCTTTAAACCCTGTTTTTTCCGCGATTCGGCCGTGGCGGCCAATTTCCGCAACGGTGAGGCTTGCATTTCTACGGCTCTTTTGGATATGCTGAGGTCGTACCCCACTTTTGTTCCCCCGGGTTTGTCCTGTCCGGATTTTGACGCTGGTTCTATTAATGCTTCCCGTTGCATTGTCTTCTCAGTTTTCAATAACGGTTTGTTGTGCTGCGGCTGATCGTGAGAGGGCCGCCGGATTGAAAACGATCTTGGAGAATCTCTCTCGTCGAAAAATCTGAATCGCAACCTCCCGTATCTCCTATTGTGTGACTTTGTTAATCTGGCTTATGACAGTATCGAGTGAATGCAACTCGCGGAAATAGAGTTCTGAACTTCCCAGCCGAAGCATCCTGTTGGTAATGCTCTCCAGGCTCAGCATCATACTTCCCTTGAGCTGAGCTTTTGTTCTATTCAGCTCTCCAATGCTTACGGGTTTGGATGCGAGCTTGTCCAGCTCCTTCCAGATCAAGTCAGTGCATTGATCGACATGCTGGGCATCTGTTCCGACGTAGACTCCAAAGGATCCCGTGTCGCTCAAGAGATTTGCAAAACTATAGACGGAATACGCAAATCCATATTTTTCTCTTATGTTCTGAAAAAGGCGAGAACTCATACCGTCGCCAAGGAGCGTGTTCAGCACCATCAGCGGATAACGCTGTTTGTCTTGAATGCTCAGGGCAATCGTTCCCAGGCAGATATGAGCCTGCTGAATGGGTTTTTCTACTGTCTGGGTGAATCCTTCTCGTGCGGAAGGCTTTCGACGTGGAGAATGAACATTTGCTTTTTGAGGTTTCAAGGGAAAATAGCGTTCCACCATATCGACGAGTTGCCGGTGATTCAGGTTACCGGCCGCGGCAATCACGATTTTTGATGGTTCATACTGCTGCAGCCTGTGTTGAGAAAGGTCGGAACGAGTAAACTTCCTCAGGTTATTTTCCGTGCCGATGACGGGAAACCCAAGAGGATGGGCTCCATAAAGCGCTTTTTCAAAATAATCATGGATGATGTCGTCGGGGTCATCTTCGGCATTCTTGAGTTCTTCGATGACCACTCCTTTCTCTTTCTCAAGCTCTTTTTCAGGAAAGGACGGATTCAGGACGAGATCGGATAAAACATCCACTGCGAGCTCGGTGTATTCGTCGAGAATTCGCGCATAATAGCACGTGTGTTCCTTGCTCGTAAAGGCATTCAAATATCCGCCCACAGATTCAAGGCTTTGAGCTATTTCCCTTGTGTTTCTTTTTTTCGTCCCCTTGAAAACCATATGTTCGACAAAGTGCGAAATCCCGTTGTTTGAAGATACTTCGTCGCGGGAACCCGTGTCAATCCAGACGCCAATGGACGCAGAGCGAACATGGGAGATTTCTTCAGAAACTACTCTCACGCCGTTTGACAAAACGGACTTCTCATAGGTAGCGAGGAGTTTATGGCTGGAAGCCTCAACCAGCTTTCCGAGGGATTTTCTGTAGGGTTTCTTGCCCAAGTGAAGCAGATTTATCGAAGTGATGTTAGAGAAGCGAGATTCACCGTCCCGTGAAGCATCAAGATAGCCCATTTTTGCAGGAGAAGCAAGACAACGCTCAAAGCTCCGACATAAGGGATTCAATTTTCGTGACGACCATATCCACGGCGACAACGTTCTCGGCGCCTCGCGGGATTATAACATCGGCCCAGTGTTTGCTCGGTTCCACAAATTCCAGATGCATCGGTTTCACCGTGTCCATGTACTGATTCATAACGGATTCAATGGAACGACCGCGCTCGAGGATATCTCTGCGAATTCTTCTGATGAGTCTCTCGTCTGCATCCGTGTCGACAAAAATCTTGATGTCCATCAAATCGCGCAATTTCTTTTCCACGAAAATAAGAATGCCGTCAACGATGATAATGTCTTTTGGTTCAACACGACGCGTTTCCTTCAGGCGTCGAAGCGTGGTAAAACTGTACATGGGTTGCTCAACCGCCCTCCGTTCTCGAAGGTGCTCGATGTGCTCAACCAGCAGGTTTGTGTCCAGCGAGTTCGGATGGTCGAAGTTGATGCTCTCTGGGGCTATCCCGTCAAATTCGCTTATGTCTTTGTAGTAGGAATCGTGCTGGATGACCACGACACGAGTTTCGTCGATATGCTCGAGAATCTTGTTTGTCACCGTTGTTTTCCCAGATGCGCTGCCGCCTGCAATGCCAATGATCAGTGATTTCATCTCAACAAATATAGACCGAAGTGCCAGAAGTATCAATTGAAAAACTGGACATATTTCACGATTATGATTCTCGATGAATGTCGACCTTTTGCTCCAAGCCGTGCTCTCGACGTCGGCCGTGTTTTATTCGCTGGTGGTGCTCATTTTCATTATCGGTTTGTTCAGGACAAAGTACGCGCGTTCTCTGAGAACTCCTCGAGTATCCGTCATTGTCGCCGCACGGAATGAAGAAGCGAACCTGAAAGCGTTGCTCCCCAACCTTCTTACACAAGATTACCCTTCCTTCGAGATAATCATTGCAAACGACAGGTCTTCTGACAACACGACCGCAATTCTCAACAAGTACAGGCAAAAGTTCCGGAATCTCAAGGTTGTCGAGATCACTTCCACCCCAAAAGCCATGCCGCCCAAGAAGAATGCACTTGCGTCCGCTATCAAACTCAGTAAAGGAGAGATCCTTTGTTTTACAGACGCCGACTGTCTTCCCCCGAAGCGATGGATTTCTGAAATTGTTGCTGCCTTTGACGATACTGTCGGCCTGGTTGCCGGTTACTCGCCCTACGATGGGACGCTTCTGGCGAAGAGATCAACAGGATTTTTGAAAAGCCTGTTTCAGAAATTCATTGCTTACGAGGAGCTTAAGGCGGCTGCGTGCTCTGCCGGAGGAATTGGCGTGAACAAGGGCTGGCTTTGCACTGGGAGAAACCTTGCCTATCGCAGGGAGGTGTATGACGAGGTGGGGGGATTTGAGCGGATAAAGCATTCTGTGAGCGGAGACGATGACCTCTTTTTGCAGCTTGTCCGCCGAACCACGAAATGGAAAATACGGTACATGACGTCTCCGACAAGCTTCGTCCGGACACGCCCGCCGGGATCCTTTCGGGAATTCGTGGAACAGCGTAAACGACATTTCTCGGCCGCCAGATACTTCCCGATTTCCATGAAGGTTTTCTTCTTTCTTTTTCATTTCTCGAACCTGTTACTTCTCCTCGGGCTTCTGGGGTTCTTTGCCGGCATTTCAGGCCTTGCTCTGGGGTTGCCAACCTTTGCCGTCAAACTTGCCGCAGATGTCAGTCTGTTTCTTCTCATTGCGGAGGTATTCTCACAACGAGGTTTTGGGGGCTATTTTCTTCTGATGGAAATTCTCTACATTTTTTACAACACGTTTATCGGGCCCCTTGGCCTTGTTGGGTCGTTTCAATGGAAGCCAGAGCCGAAATCATGACCGACAGGTCACAGCCTTCTATGATCCCCCGGAGTCGAAGGATTATTCTGCTCACGTTAAAGGCCATTGTCGGCATCGCGCTTATGTATTTTGTTTTGCGCATGGTTGACCTTAACGAACTTTTAGAGTCCCTCAAATCCGCCAACCTTTTGTCGCTTGGGGTCGCCACATCATTGCTGACGTTGAACCTTGGCATCAGGATTCTCAAATGGAAAAATATGCTCAGGGCTGCGGGCAATGAAGTAACTGCAAGGGAGGCGGCTACGTCGGTTTTTCTTGGCATAACCTTCGGATCCTTCACACCAGGGCAACTTGGTGAATTGGGAGGCCGGTTTCTTGGAATAGCGAATGGAAAATCGGCGCATATTATCGGGCTCACCATTCTCGACCGGACACAGATTTTTTTGGTCCTTGCCATGTCCGGACTGACAAGCTATGCATTTCTCGTTTTGTCCGCAGGCCCTGCCGCCGCAGCAAGTGTGGTCAGTGTTGCAGGATGTCTTTTTTTGTACGTCAGGTTGGACCTCATTCAGAAGATTTTCTCGAGGGTGCCGTTACATTTTTTTCGCAAGGAGTGGCTCAGGGATCTCCTTGAATCATTTAACCTGCTCGGTAAGAAGGAAATTGTGCGGACGCTCCTCTATTCGCTTGCGTTCAACTTCGTGCTTTTTCTTCAGATGTTTTTTTTCCTCAATGCCTTTGGAAGCGTAGATCCGTGGACGGCATTTATAGGTTTTTCCGCGATGATGTTTTTCAAATCCCTCCTTCCTCTTTCGATAGGAGATATCGGCATTCGAGAGGCCAGCACGTTGTATTTCTTCTCGATGCTTGGCGTTTCCAACGTTGTCGCACTGAGCGCGGCGCTTATGATGTTTACAACCAACATGATTTTGCCAAGTCTTGTGGGCGTGTTCTTTCTTCCGTCAACGCGATTCCTGAAGCCGTCACCCGCACGGTCACAACAATGAACGACGCACTGCTCGTTATGCTGTTGGCATTCAGTGCTTTTTATTTCTGGTTCATTTTCCGCTTGAGAAGAGGACTCGAACGACTTTCCACGACTGCGCGAGTGATCACAGAATCTCCGTTTGTCAGTATCGTCGTCGCTGCCCGTAACGAGGAAACGACAATTGAGAGATGCCTGAACGGGCTCATTCGCCAGGAATATCCCCGAAACAAGTTTGAAATTATTGTCGTTGATGATGGCTCCTACGACAAAACAGCACAAATCGTGCGGCGATTCAAGGGGAAAGGCAAAGTGAGGTTGTTTCGGCTGGAGCCTGAGGGCAGAAAAAAGACAGGACGGAAGCCGGATGCCATCACTTTTGGAATTCACAAATCGCGAGGCGAGCTCATTGCCACAACCGACGCGGATTGTGATGTTCCTCGCACGTGGCTGCGTTCCATGGTTGCACAGCTTTCTACAAGCACGGCTTTCCTTGCCGGTCCTGTAGTCGAAAAACCACACCCTTCCCTATTGGGAAAACTCACATCCATGGAATACCTCGGACTCACAACGACGGCGGCCGGCCTCATTGGGCTGGGTCGCCCAATTAACTGCAGCGGCGCCAACCTTGTCTACCGAAAAACTGCCTTTCAGTCGGTCAATGGGTTTAGCCAGGATAGTTCCTGTGATGATGAAACTCTGATGCAACGTATTTTTCAGCGCGGTGTGGGAGACATCCATTTTGTGGCCAGCCCGGACGCCATCATTGAAACGAATTCGAATCACGACGTCATGGGATTTCTCAAACAGCGCACGCGCTGGGCATCAAAAAAGAATCGGTACGAGGATTCATCCATCATCATGGAAATGGTTGGTCTTTACTTTTTCTTCTTCTTCTTGCTTGTTGGTGCTGTGCTTTCTGTTTTCCTGCCGTCGCTCCGAATTCCTGTCATCGTCGTGTTCGCAGTCAAGGTTCTCGTTGATTATCTTTCGTTGTCAAAGGGAGCGAAAATGTTGAGACAGGATCTGAGGTTTTTCCACTTCCTTCTCGCGGAGTTGTTCCATGTTCCCTACATTGTGATGGTCGGAGCATTCGCCCAATTTGTATCCCACAACTGGAAAGGAAGAAGGCTCGACCGATGAGAATAACGGGCAACCGGGTTTATCGAATACTTTTTCCCTCGTTCACGTATGCGACATCCTCGGCTGATGTCCATCTGACATTTGATGATGGGCCTCATCCTGCCTCAACAAGCGTGATTCTCGAGACTCTGAGAACATGGAAGGCGAAAGCCACCTTTTTCCTGCTCGGAAAGAATGTTCTGGCGCATCCAGAACTGACTCGTCGGATACTCAGCGAGGGACACACCATCGGTAATCATTCCTTCGACCATCCTCTCCTGGTTTTACGTTCCGCTCGATTCGTCAGGGATCAAGTTTCGAGAACTGAGAAGGCAATTCTTGAGGTGACGTCCTCACGGCCTACGCTTTTTCGCCCTCCGTACGGGTTTCTGGATCCCTGGGCCACAAAGATTGTCAAACAAATGGGATACAAAACTGTCCTGTGGACAACCGACCCGGCTGATTTTCAGCCGTTGCCGGCCGAGATTATCGTTCAACGGGCGACATCCGAACTTGCTCCCGGCTCGATTATCCTTCTCCACGACAGCGAGGCTGCATCCGTTAGGATTCGTGAATTCCTTACAGGAATTCTTGAGCGTCTCGCCCAACGCGGGTTCACTTTTTCCCCGCTCCCATCATGACACTCGAAGACTTCTTGATTCTCATTACAGTTTGTTATGTCGCACAGGGAGCTCTGTTTATCCTCGGTGTGCGAAGGGCGCGGGATCTGATGTCAAACGCCTCTCCCTTTGTCTCCGTTGTTGTTGCCGCCCGAAACGAGGAAATGAATATTATGACGTGCCTTGAATCAGTGACCCGGCAAACATATCCCGCAGAAAAATTCGAAATCATCGTTGCAAACGACGATTCGTCCGATCGTACCGCGGAAATATGTAATGATTTTGCCGCCAGGTATTCAAATATTCGGGCGTTCACGGTCAAAGAGGACAGCAAGCTTCGTGGCAAAGCGAACGCACTCGCCCAAGCTATCGACATGACAAAAGGCGAGGTTGTACTCATCACCGATGCAGACTGCGAAGTACCAGCCACGTGGGTAGAATACACGGCGAAGCGGTTTTCACTTGAAGTCGGCCTCGTCGGAGGCATGACCATGCAAAAAGCAACGAAAACGTTTGAGGGCATCCAATCTCTCGACTGGGCTTATATCCTTGGTGTTGCGTCGTCGTCTGTCGCGTGGGGTCTGCATCTTGGCAGTATCGGCAATAACCTTTCCTTCCGTAAAGAAGCATACGACGCTGTCGGAGGATACCGGGAAATGAAGTTCAGCGTTACAGAGGACTACACGCTCGTCCAAAGTATTATCAACACGAAGAAATGGAAATACCTGTATCCCGTTGACCCGCAGCTCTTGGTATGGAGTAAACCTTGCACAACGTGGAAAGACCTGACCCGCCAAAAACATCGATGGGGAAAAGGTGGGCTGGACATGAAATTCATGGGATTCATCGTCATGGCGGTCACCTGCACAACCATAGCCAGCGCTTTCGGCATGCTGTTCTGGAACGGAGTCCTTCAATGTGTTATTGCTCTGATGACAAAAAGCACTGTCGATTATGCTTTTCTGTATCAGGTTCTATCGAAGCTTAAACAAACCAGTGAATTAAAATATTTTTGGTGGTTCGAACTTTATTTTACCGTGTATGTGATGCTCCTCCCGTTAGTGGTTGTATTTGGCGGAAAAATCGTCTGGAAGGGAAGGAACTATTGAGTTTTCCGTTTGAGATTCTTCTCGGTCTCCCGTTTTTCCTCTACGCGGAAACCCACTACCGGTTCCGTTACTTTTTCAGCTTGTTGAAAAAGTCAGAACCAGAGCTCATTGCCGACATCCCCCACAGAATTGAGCCGGGTCAGGTAATACCAATTCTTCTTCTTGCCAAAGATGCAGACAAATACCCTTGCATGTTGAAACACGTTCGAGTAACTGTTCGATACAATGAAAGCATTGTTGCTACCCAGGATCTTTTGGAGAAGCCGATTGAGCTGCGCGACCGTTTATGGTGGAGAATCTTGAAGATCTCGCGCCCTGTGACGCAAGGTCAGGTTGAATGTGATGTTACAATGACGATTGAAAGGCGTGGAAAAACAAGAGTCTACCACAACGACAATCACATCACTTCTTCACGAAAGCCATTCACAGTCTTCTTGTCGGGCAATCCACTCCCCCGTTTCCCTCACTTTTATCTAGGAGATGCTCACACGCATTCGGACTATACGAGCGACCAGGTAGAATTCGGTTCACCGCTGGAAGCATCCCGGGAGCTTTCAAAAGCAATCGGCCTGTCGTTTTTCTGTGTCACCGACCATTCTTATGACCTCGACGACCGCATGGATAATTATCTCGAGAATGATAGGTCTTTGCCCAAGTGGAATGACCTCAGAGCCGCCGTTCGTACCGCAAACAGAAAAGACGGACATTTTGTGATTGTTCCAGGAGAAGAGATATCCTGCCGGAATAGCAAAGGTCAAAATGTTCATTTGCTTCTTTACGGAAACTCCCGTTTTTTTCACGGAAGCGGAGACGGAGCTGAAAAATGGCTCAGGACGAAAAGCGAGTATAGTGTAAGTGATGTCTTGCGACAGAAAGAGGGTCGAGCGATTGCTTTTGCAGCACACGTGCGCGAGAAAGTCCCGTTCCTCCAGCAATTGCTCCTCCGCCGAGGCAGGTGGCAGGAGGATGACCTCAAACTCGAAGGATTGGCCGGCCTTCAATTCGCCAACGGGAACATGAATGACGGATTTCTGGTTGGATATCAAGCGTGGAAAAAACTTCTTCTGCATGGACGTCCGGTCTTAACAATCGCAGGAAACGATGCGCATGGAAATTTCAACAGATTCAGACAAATCGGATTTCCCTTTTTCAAGGTCGTGGAGCGGGATAACCAACTCTTCGGTCAAATGAGGACCGGCCTTTTTGTCGAGAAACCATTTTCGGAAAAACATGTATTGGATGCCTTCGGCCTTGGATCGTTTATCATAACGGACGGCCCCGTGGTCAATCTAAGAAGAAAGGGAGAGGCGGGCCTCACGAGTATTGGCCAAACAATTACGGGATCAAAGCTGAGATTTCAGTTGTCCGCTCTTTCGACAAAGGAATTTGGGCAAATTGAGCGGCTCAGCGTTTTTAGAGGAGCAAGAGGAAATACTGAAGAAGAAGTTATGTTCTCTCGCGATAACGCTGGCTTCAAACTGAACGCCACGATTTCGCTTCCAGTTAAAGAAGCATGCTATATTCGGGCCGAATTATTCACTTCAGCAAACAGTTCGGTAGACGCAAAGTCTCATTTCTGTTATTCCAACCCTGTTTGGCTTCACCCGCGTAAGAAGTTGACTAACGCATGAGTTACGAACAATCATCAACCGGCGATCCTCAGCGTCCACAATTGGTTCGAACGCCCCGACAATATCACTGGAGCTTCCACCTCGTTCTCTTCCTTCTCACATTTTTTACCACAACCGTTGCCGGCGTCCTGTGGCAAAATCAGGATCAATTCGAGCTGCGGAATTTCGCCCTAGGCATCCCCTACTCTGTTTCCCTTTTGTTTATCCTGGCGACACACGAGTTCGGACATTATTTTGCAGCCCGATACCATCGAGTTGAGGCAACTCTGCCGTTCTTTATTCCGTTTCCGCCATTTATCACACTCAATTTCGGCACTCTCGGCGCTGTTATACGAACTCGTTCGGTTGTTCCCTCCCGAAAAGTCATGTTCGACATTGGCGCTGCAGGACCGTTAGCGGGGTTCGTTGCGTGTCTTCTCGTGGTAGCCTACGGGTTTCTCACTCTCCCAGGAAGAGAGTTTATCCTCAGCATTCATCCGGACTTTGATTTTGCCGCCAATTCGGTGCCAGGGGCAGCCACGCTCGGTTTGGCGTTTGGCGACAATCTTGTGCTCATGTTTTTCAGGAATGTCTTCGAAGGACAGCAGTTTATTCCACCAATGTCCGAGATATATCACTATCCCTATTTATGTGTTGGGTGGTTCGGGCTCTTTGTGACCGCAATGAATTTGATTCCTATCGGACAGTTGGACGGCGGCCACATCATTTACACAATGTTTGGTGAGCGTCATCGAAAGGTCGCTCTTTCGTCGTTTGTCGGCCTTCTTATTCTCGGACTTCCGTCCTTATTGGATTCTGTTTTGCGAGGACTCGCGGAGTCATATTATCGCGAACCTTTCGGTCAGTTGATTCCATTTGCTCAGCACAGCTGGAGCGGATGGCTTTTTTGGGCCGCCGTGTTGTTCACCATTGTCAAGCTGTATCATCCACCCGTTCCCGATGAAACACCTCTCGACGAGAACAGAATGTGGCTCGGTTGGCTGTGCCTGATTGTTTTCATATTGTGCTTCACTTTTGTCCCATTTCAAATAACTCTTGGGTAAAAGTTGATTTTCAGGATAATCTTCGTTAAAGTGTTAACAACACATTCCTCAAGAGGCTGATTCAACACAGATTGCTACTGAAAATTCACGGAATCGGGATCCAGTCTACAACTTGCCTATGGCTCTTCGAACCGAAGGCTCGTAGAGTAGACTCGTAGAGCGGAGGAAAGCAATCTTTTGAATCAGTTTCTCTCAACATACATTCCAAAATTCACATTCTCCTCCATTTTGCTCTTTCTGTTCCTCTCTTGCGAAAAGAAGGACTCAACTCTTATTGACAGCCAGGGTACTTCGCCTCTTCTCATAAGTGCTTCGCTTTCTCCTTCAACAATTAACACGGATACGATTAACATTGGCCCAACTCGACTCCCGGAAGACGTTCTCAATATTTCTCTTACAGCATTCGCCAAGGTTATGTCGTCCGTCGGACAAGAAGGTATTTCCCAGGTGGATTACGTGATCAAGAATATCGGAGGATCCACTTTTCTAAATTCCGGACTACTCCTTGATAACGGGATCGCTCCGGATATAACAAACGGGGATAGCATTTATTCTGGAACAGTTACCTTCAAAGTCATCCGATCGACCGTTGGGACTTTTTCTGTCGAAATACAGTCAGAGGGAACCGGAGGTTATCGAAGCAATAGCCTCGTCCTTCCATTGCAGATTATCCGCGCAAATCAGCCGCCAACACTTTCCAATCTTCAGGCTCCGGATACTGTTCACACCTTGACTCAAACGATGTTCATCATAACTGTTCGCGCTTCAGATTCTGACGGTTTGGCAGACATCAAATCAGTAACCCGGAGCACGGATGGCGGTACGCCACGGTTCCTCAACGATGAAGGCGTCAACGGCGATCAGACAGCGGGCGACGGCATTTACACGGAAACTGTTTCGCTCAATCCACCGCCTCCACCGCGAGACTATGATTTTACGTTTCAAGCTTTCGACCGATCGAATGCCGTTAGTAATGTCATTACTAAACGCATCACGGTCGCGCCATGAGAATGCGGCTTAAAACCACGGTTTGCATATTGTTGGTGTTTCCCCCATTGCAAGGGCAGTTGCTTAAGACCTATTCGCTTCAATCGCCTCTCTCATCCCCACTTCCCCAAAGCAATTCCATAACCGATATCCTCACTGTGCGAGACACACTATGGTTTGCCACTGGCAAGGGTCTGATGAACACAATAAACAAAGGGCTAAGCTGGAATAATTTTGGCAATACGGGCGACTTAACAAACAGGGGGATCTCTGCCCTTGCTGTCGACGATGAGAGCATATGGATTGCAACTGCATTCACCACAATGCAAGACGGTGAATCGCTTTCGTCCGGGGGAGGGCTTTATTATTCCTCTGACCGCGGCCAAACCTGGACATTTGTTGCACAGCCCATCGATGTGGGAACTGTCGATACGCTCGATTATGAAGGCGGAAACAACAAGATCTTAGCCCTTGCGATAACCACCGTGGTCAATAATGTCACCTTTGATATTGCTTTGACAAAGAATACTATTTGGATTGCCAGTTTCGCCGGAATGCTCAGGAAATCGACCAACCGAGGTCTCACATGGGACCGAGTTATTCTACCTCCGGACAACCTGAACAGCATTTCACCAAACGATTCCCTGGATTTTGACCTTGCCCCGACTAGCGGAAGAGTCGGCCTCAGGGGAAATCTGAACCATCGTGTCTTTTCTCTCTTTGCCAGCGACGATTCAACAATCTGGGTAGGGACAGCGGGGGGCATTAACAAATCCACGGACGGCGGGATTTCGTGGCAGAAATACTCACATCAAAATCAATTGAATCCAATCTCGGGGAACTTTGTTGTTGCTTTGAAGGAACAGCGATGGGCTTCAAAACGCGTTCTCTGGGCTGCAACGATCAATGCTGAGGCGGCCGACGAAATCCGGGGAGTGAGCTTTTCAGCCGACGGCGGCCAAAACTGGAAAACAGCTCTTCTCGGTGAGTTCTCACATAATATCTCCTTTCAAGATTCCATTGTTTACGTCGCAACGGACGGGGGTCTCTTCCGGTCTTCGGATGAGGGAGCAACATGGTCCCGGAGCGGGACGATTTATGATAAGCAAAACCTCCATCGATTTTCATCTAGTGCGGTGTTTGCAGTTTCCGCAATGGGTGATACTGTTTGGGTTGGAGGGCCTGAGGGAATCACGTACACTCTTGACGCGCCGTTGCAACCGTTCGGGTCCGAATGGAAGGTATTCAGGACATACCAGACCCTAGCCGAACCATCCGCAACGTACTCCTATCCCTCCCCTTTCTCGCCGGACGATGAAGTTGTGAGAATCCACTATACAGTTTCCCGTTCCTCCGCCCAAAGCATCACCATTCGCATTTTCGATTTTGCGATGCAGCCGGTAAGGACATTGATTCAGAACGCTCAAAGAGCCGGACCGCGTGAGTACGATGAAATCTGGGACGGCAACGACAATTCTGGAAAGCGCGTTGCAAACGGCGTGTATTTCTATCGCGTGGAGGTCGATGACGCTGAGCCGATTTGGGGAAAAATCTTCGCTATACAATGATCTTGCGAACCTTCTCGAAAGTCTTTTTTTTCTCTCAAATTCCCATTCTTCTTTTCGGGCAGCCAATTATGAGCTCATCTCTTGGCGGGGCGCCGGGAGCTCCGTTTCGGATTGGGTTCGGAGCGCGTGGCATCGGAATGGGCAACGCCATGACGGCAGTCAACAGCGGCGATGTTTCTTCATACTATAACCCTGCTCTTGTTCCGTTTCAGGAATGGCCCTTTGTTTCCGCGGCGTATGGAGTACTGTCGCTGGACCGGCGTTTGAATTTCCTTGTCTACGTCCAAAGCTTGAAACCTTCCGCGGGTATTTCCTTCGGTATCATCAATGCAGGAGTTACGAACATTGAAGGGAGAGACAGGGATGGCACGCCCACAGAAACACACTCCACCTCAGAAAACTCTTTCTTTCTTTCCTTTGGCCTCAAACCCGACGAACAGCTTTCGGTCGGAGTTACGGCAAAACTTCTGTATTATTCATTATTCGAAGAACTGAGCAGCTCAACCGTCGGAATTGATGTGGGCGCGGTGTACCAGGTTACGAACGAGATTGCCGTTGCGGCGGTGATTCAGGATGTTAATTCAAAGTACATCTGGGATACTTCAAAGCTCTACGGAAGGTTGGGAAATACAACAATCGAGAAGTTTCCCTTACGAAAAAAATTGGCGTTCTCGTATTCCCGGCCAGACGTGGGAGTCATAGTGTCTTCAGAAATGGAGCTGATCAACTCGGAAACGATGTTTCGCATCGGATCGGAAATTGCCGTTACCGGCGGTTTTCAGCTTCGAGGAGGCCTGGACCAAATAAGCGTCTCGCAAAATATGGACGCGAGGCCCGCGTTCGGCTTCAGCTTCCAAACCGAGGCGATCTCGTGGAAACCCGGTATCCATTACACCTTTGTTCTTGAGCCGTACGTCTCGTCAGGACTTCATATTGTTTCTGTCAGCGCCAGTTTCGAATGAGAAAGATCGCACTTCTTTTACTTTTGTTTGCCCCGGCGACTCTCCTAAGCCAGGGAACCTCTCCAGGTTCGTCATTCCTCAAGATTCCTAACATCTCCAGGATCGGAGCTCTGGGCGAGTCTCAAACAGCCGACCCGGGGAATTTCTCATCTTCCTTCCTGAATCCCGCCAACATGGCGATGAGCGTCCATCCCGAAATCCTTTTTTCTCACACAGAATGGATTCAAGATGTGCAAAACGACTTTCTTGCCGTGACTCTTCCGTTAGCTCCGGGCAGACTGGGAATCGGGATTATGAGTACGCATATTCGCGGTATAGAGGTGAGAGAAGTCCCCGGTCCTCCTGTTGCTACGGTTACCGCGAGGTCTGCTGCCCTGCAATTGCTCTACGCGCTTTCGCTTTCCGAGAATCTCAGCGTCGGCGCCAACGCGAAGTATCTCTACGAAAAAATCTATGTCGACGAAGCGACGGGATACAGCCTGGACCTTGGAATAGTTTACAGAATATCACCGGAAGGCCTCTCGCTGGGCGCCTCAGTCTCCAATCTTGGATCTCTTTCGAAATTCAGGTCAGTTGGTTCGGATTTGCCGTCCCAGTTTCAGCTCGGAGGTTCCTACGCGGTTCCCGAATCCGATTTCGACATTATTGCCTCCGCCTCTTTTGTTCGTGAATTGAACGCGAACGTAAACAGGATAAACCTGGGGTCGGAAGCCTGCTACGACAAGACATTTTTTGTTCGCCTTGGCTATCAAACCGGCTTTGAATCACGTAATGTCACAGGGGGTCTCGGTTTTCGGTACATATTCGCCACCTTGGATTATGCTTACATCCCGTTCTCACTCGGACTTGGCAATGTCCATATCTTCTCTCTTGGATTTGAGCTCTAAGTTATTGCTGTGACTTTGCTTCCCCACAATGAATCGCTTCCTTCCTAACGTTCCTCAGCGAAGAATCTTCTTAGCTCTTCTGTCGTGCGGACTGACCCTGAGACTCCTCAGCGTCATTTTCTTCCACGCCCCGCTCATCTCGGACGACATCGACTACCAGTCGATGGCCCAATCAATCGTCGCTGGCCAGGGATTTCAGCTTGAAGGCAAAAGCACTGCTTATCGAATGCCGGGATATCCATTAATTCTGGCGGGAACATATCTGATATTCGGGAATTCGAGCACATGGATGAAGCTCCTCCAGGTATTCGCTGATATCGTTTCGTGTGTAATTCTTTTTGCAATCGGAAAACGCGTGTTCTCAGAAAGAGTCAGTTTCTGGGCTATGGGAATTGCACTTTTTTTCCCCGCTCAGATACTCTCTGTCTCTCACCTTATGACAGAAACGATTTTTACCACGCTTCTCTTATTGATCATCTGGATGGTGTTGGCTGGACGCGAGAACGAATGGGTGCGGGAAAACATTATTCTTGGCGTTCTGATTGGCATCGCCGTTCTTATCCGAGCGACAGCTCTGGTCGTACCTCTGGCTATTGTTTTCTACAGGCATTTGTCGGGAACCCGCTTGAGTGTAAACGCCAGAGGGTTTGCTTTCATGTCGATCACGATTTTTCTTGTTGTCTCACCGTGGCTCGTTCGGAATTATGTGGAATTTGAACGGTTTGCCGTAACGAGCAACACCGGAGTCAATTTTTGGATGGGCAACCACGATGGAGCTAGCGGTGGTTATTCCTTTCCAACGCAAGATAATCCACTGGCCGAAATCACGGATGATTTTGAACGCTCGAACTTTGGGCTTAAACTTGGCTTTGCATTCATCGTTTCGCATCCCTTTGATTTTGCAGTCCTCGTGTGCAAAAAATTTGCGCACTTCTTTTCAACAGATTATTGGCTTTTGATGACTGTTGAATACAAGCCGGAATGGCGACTTTACCCGAATGCAGCATCAGTCTTTGCCGAACTTACGCCGTGGAAAGTTGCGGTCGTACATTTCCCTTTTGTGGTTATCCTCTTTCTCGGCTCATATGGGCTCATCTTCCATGGAAAAGATGGCAAGGCAGCGATTCTATTTCTTTCAAGTGTAATAGTTCTCTGGCTGTTGGTTCATCTCGTGTTCTACGCCGGTGCCCGCTACAGGTTTCCTGTCGTTCCGTTGATCATGGTTTTCGCCGCTTATGGGTTTCATTTGCTTCGATCAAGGATCTCAGTTATTTCGGGACTGCGCGTAGCGGCATTTATCGTTCTCGTTTTGACATTTATCGGAGGCTGGGTAGCGGAACTTTGGACGATACAGAATAAGAAAATCCCCGAGGCACAATTAAAGAAGTATTTGGATGAATCATCCCAAACTGGGAGGCGGAATTCATTGCGCTGACTCTATGGGTCGCATTAAAAGAGAAAAAACACTATATTAACAATATGAAAGCTTTGCCGGTCGCTACGATTCTTGTTTCTGTTTTCGTTGTTGCTTTTGGAGTGTTGACGTCTACAGGCCCGTCGGAGGCTGCCGGTGGTACTGATATTGCCTGGAAGTCTTTTGACGAGGGTTCGCTTCTCGCTACCCAGCAAAAGAAGAAACTTCTTGTCGACGTCTATACCGACTGGTGCTCATGGTGTACAAAAATGGATAAGGAAGTTTATCCTGATGTGAAGGTCAAGAAAGTTCTTGACTCGCATTTTGTTGTTGTGAAACTGGACGCCGAGTCTGACAAGAAGCTCACGTATCAAGGCTCGCCGATGAGTGAACGTGAGTTTGCACGCGTTGTCGGAGTTAACGGCTATCCGACAACGTTGTTCTTTGATGAAGAGCTGAAACCAATTACGCTTCTCCCCGGCTACGTCAAGGCCGAATCCTTTTCCACGATTCTGACTTTTGTCGGTGAGAACCACTACAAAAGCACATCCTACAAAGATTACCTCAGAAAGCTTAACTGACATCGCTCTGAAAAGGACCATCTCTCTTCTCCGGGATCCCTTTACGTTCTTTTCCACATTCTGACCTCTTTATGAAAGTCTCTGGTTTTTCTTTTATCAGGAATGCAGTTCTTTGCGATTACCCCATCGTTGAAGCGATTCGGTCCATTCTCCCCCTCTGCGATGAAGTCGTTGTTGCGGTAGGGAAAAGTGAGGATGAGACGCTGAATCTCGTGCGGAGCATTCATCCGTCAAAAGTACGCGTCCTGGAAACTGTCTGGGACGACAATATACGCGAAGGCGGCCAGGTTTTTGCTATGGAAACGGACAAAGCATTTCAGGCGATTGCAGAAGACGCGGATTGGGCTGTCTGTATTCAGGGAGATGAAATTGTCCACGAGAATTCTCTGGATAAGATTTCACAGACCATGGCACAATGGAAGGACGAGAAGGACGTCGAGGGTTTGCTTGTTGATTTCACGCATTTTTATGGATCGTACAATTATGTCGCCGATTCGTACGACTGGCACCGGCGCGAGGTCCGCATCGTACGCAACGACAAGAGCATCTTTTCCTACGGCGACTCGATGGGATTCCGAAAGCGCCCTAACGAAAAACTTCGGGTAAAACAATCGGAAGGAATGGTCTATCACTACAGTTATGTAAAACCTCCCGATAAGATGATGGCGAAGGCCCGCGCAATGCATAAACTCTGGCATGATGACCGGTGGATACAGCAGGAACTTGGAAATGCAGCGGTTTACGAGTACGGAAACATCGGCTCACTGAAGGTTTTTACGGGGACCCATCCGCAGGTGATGGAGGAGCGCATGAAGCGGCAAAACTGGACGTTTAATTTCGATGTTACAAAGAGCAGAATGAGGCTGAAATACAGGGTGAGAAAGTTTATTGAAACGACCTTTGGAGTGAATGTGGGAGAATACAGGAATTACAAACTGATCGAATAGAAAACTTCCGAGTTACGTTGTTGCCGCCGGGAGAGTGAACCTTCTTCCCGCGAAGATCAGTCCCGCCAAAAACCACCATTCGAGGCAATTCGCAAACGTCCCGTAGTAGTTCTGAAAAAAACTTCCCACCAGGATTCCGGTTATGGTTAGAGTTGCCCCGACAATAACCGCCTGCGAGGGTGTTTGCAAGGCAGACCGGGCGGTCCTATATCCCTCCCTGAGAGTAATAAACCAAAGCGCAAGAAATGATACCAGGCCGGGTATTCCCGATGACACGAGCACGTTAAGGTAGTCGTTGTGTGGGTTCACCGTAGTATCATAAAAACCCCCGGCACGATACTTTTCAAAATAATAATCGAAGTTATCCTCTCCGACGCCAGTCAGGGGAAAATCCTTGAAAATGTTGATCGACGTCCTCCACAGATTGATGCGCGTTTGATTTCCCTGGATGTCCACGATGGAAAGAGCACGATCTCGAATAGTCGGAACAAGAATCAAAATAGCGCCAACAGCTCCGATAAAGATCGAGATAAACAGGATGCGGGTTTTTCTGAGTTTAAGTAACACAAAAACAGGAACTGTCACGAGAAGCGCCAGCCAGATGCTCCTTGCGTATGTTTCGATGAGCGCGACAGCACTCAGAAGTGCAAAGGTTGCAACAACAATTCTTGCCTTTCCCTTAAGAACAAGAGACAGATTCAAGGACAGAAAAAAAGAAGCCAGGACGAAAGCGGCAAACGTAAGGTAGAAATTCTGAAACCCAACGATCCGATAGATCCCGTAAAACAAATCCAAAGGAGCGCCTCGCCACAACTCCACTCCAATGATAGATTGAGCTAATCCGTAACAGGTGTTGATCATGAGTCCTGCAAGAAACATATACGCAAGATTCAGATACGTCTTTTCGTCACGGATGATCCAGAACATCATCAGCATGATGAATAAAGACCACTCGTTATCTGCGACCGCCCAGAGACTGTGCCAGGGCCGCGGTGAAATCGCAGCAGATGTGACATTCCAGGCAATATAGAACGCCAGCGGTGCAAACAATGCATGACTCTCAAATTGCCAATTTTTGTTTACCGTGCCTTCCAACAACCAGCCAAGTATTGCAAAAGTAAGGCCGAATTCAGCCGGAACAAATGAAATCGGTAAACTTAGGGCAAATAAATAGATTCCTGCCAAAGAGATTTTTTGAAATGTTGAATAAGAGATCAGACGCGTTCCTCCTGGTCGATTCCAAATTCAACTTTACTGAGGAATTCGTTAATGCCGCGCTTCAGTTCGCTCGCAGAGATGGATGAAACGGGCTTTCCTTCATTTGCTATCAGAATATCGTGGGCGACGCGAAACGGCATCCATTCTCGGTTGCTCAAAAGGGGAGTAAAGAAGGCGAGAACGGGAGTCTTTACGGCAGAGGCGAGATGAACGATAGAGGTATCTGGAGTGATAACGCACAATGCCTTTTCGAGCAGAGCAGCAATATGAATAAGTGGCGCGCTTCCTGACTGCGGGAACATGAGACATCGTGAGGATCGAACTGTGTCAGCAACCATTCTCGTCATTTCAAAATCTTCAGGCGCGCAGATAAGAACTGTGTAGAGTTCTCTTTCCTGCGTCAGATAACGAGCGACAGTTACGGCCTGATCGATGGATATTCTTTTGACCGGTTCCCGTGCGGATATATTAAAAACAAGAAATCTTCTGTTTCTCCCGGCCAACACAGCTGCATCCTGTTCCCTGAAAGAGCGCTCAACCGCTTCCCTCGATTTTTCGTCAATGTCAAAATAGAGATCGAGTTCTTCCTCTCCAATGTGAACCTGAAAGACGTTTGCCACGTAGTACGCAAGGATTTCCACCATATGCAATTCTGATCGGGGCAGTTCAACCATTGTATTAAAATAAAACTCGTATTTCTTTGCTCCCTGACCCACCTTGATGCCCTTGGGGCAGATAAAATTTGCAATTAAAGCCGCGGAAGTTGTTCGATTAAAAATAAAGTTCACGACAACGTCATATTTTGACTTTCGCGCGCCTACAAGTTCCTTGAACAACTTCAATGGATTTGCATACAGTACATATCGCTTGTCTACGTTTCTATCATTCTTGATTATTTCAGAGTTTGACGGGCTCGTGACTACGCCGATAATCAATCGCGGGTTCCGCTTCTTCAACAGCCGGAAGATCGGTTTTGTGACGATCATATCACCAATTTTGTCGAATCGAAGGATGAGGATTGATCGAACTGAGTCAAGATTTATCGGGGAGGCGTACTGTTTGTTGCGGAATAGGATGCGGAACAAAGGATACACGACCGTATGCCGGAATATCCATTCGATTTTTTGCAGAACAGCTTTCATGCCTGACGGGCAAGCATGGTTTTCTTCCCCGCGTGAGGATGAAGCGACACAAGACGCTCCAGCGCGTTGACAACGTCTTGAGAGGGTATTGTGTCAATATCGTCCACATGTGCCGCGAGACTTTCTGTGTCCGATCGATAAGGCTCCCACAGATGTCCATGGAGGACGGCGAGGTTTGGATACAGCACGACAGAGGGAACGTTAAAGGCTCCTGCCACCTGGCAGATGGAAGTGGCCGGCGTAACAAGGAAGTCCATTCGTTTTACAAGCGCTGCGGCGTGATCGAAGGTGGGTGTCACTGGCGCAAGGATTGACCCTGGAACCGCATGGGCAACTTCTTCCGCTTTGGAACGATCCGAGGGCAAAGAAAGGATGAGTATTTTCCATCCAGGAAATTTTTTCATGATTGTGCGCATGAAATCGCGGCAGTTTTCTCCCCACCACATCCTGTAAGACGCTCCAGCCGAAATATTGATGCCAATAACCGGTTTAGCTTCGGTTCTGAGATGTGCCCAAAATTGGTCTGCGAAAGTCTCTGCTTCCTGTGCTGGCTTGTAAAAGATGCGTAGTTCTTCGTTGGTCGGGTCAATTCCAAAGGCAGTCAGAAGATTCGCTGTCCGGTCAGCGACGTGGAACTTTTTTTTCGGCAGCAGAGGCACGACAACGTCGTAACAAAAATCGTTTTCTTTTGCCAGCCCGACGCGGAACCGGGCTCCGCCCAACAAACACCACAACGTGGACGTTGTTGATTTGTTGTCGATGAGGTCGACAATGAAGTCATAAGCGCTCCCTCGTACTTTCTGCAACAGAACAAAAGTCTCGACAACGGACTTCGTGTACACAAGCCTGTTTCTTATGACCGGGTCGTTGGAAAGAACAAAGTGGTTCTTTGGACTCATGAGGACGTCCAGCTGTGCGCCGGGATATCTCCCCTTGAGCGCATGCAATAACGGCGTGGATATCAATGCATCGCCAATGAGGTCCTGGCGAAGGAAAAGAAAAGTGCAGGAATTATAATCGATGTGGGCAGGAAGAGTTCGTTTCTTGCTAAACAACATCCTCAGAAAACGCAGGAGAACCCGGCGATAAAGGAGCTCAATCGTCTTCAGCGAAACCATTTAAATCTCGGTTTTCGCGTATGTGCGCTCGTCGGCGAACTGGAGGGAGTACAGTCTTTTGTAAAGGCCATTTCCGCTTTGCATCAGCTGTTCATGTGTGCCGCTTTCGACGATCTTCCCATGGTCAAGAACCAGGATGCGGTCGCAATGGTGAACCGTGGACAATCTGTGGGCTATAATAAACGAAGTCCGGCCTTTCATGAGACGGTCGAGTGCCTCCTGTACGGCCATTTCCGATTCTGTATCGAGAGCGGATGTGGCTTCGTCGAGGAGGAGGATTTTTGGATCCCTCAGAATCGCGCGCGCGATAGCGATTCTTTGGCGTTGCCCTCCGGAAAGCTGAACGCCGCGTTCGCCAATCTCTGTATGGTATCCTTGTGCCAGAGCTTCAATAAACTGGTGAGCGTTGGCTGCTTTTGCCGCGCTGACAACATCGGCCTCAGATGCTTCGAGCCGTCCATACCGAATGTTGTCGTAAATTGAACCCGCAAAAAGCGTCACATCCTGAGGCACGACAGCTATTTGGGCACGGAGATTCACGAACCCAAACTCACGCGTATTTGATCCGTCGATGTGTATGGAGCCGCTGGTTATTTCATAAAAGCGCGGGATAAGATTGATGAGAGTGCTTTTCCCGCTACCGCTGGGCCCCACGAGTGCAACTTTCTCGCCGCTTCTTGCCACAAAACTGATCCCGCTGAGCGCCTCCAACTCCCCGTTATAGGTAAAAGCCACATTCTTGAACTCAACCTCACCTCGTTCAATGATCTGCTTCCCCATCTCTGTGGCGTGCTTCTCTTTTTCAAGATCGAGAATTTCAAACACATAGCCAGCCGATACCAGCGTTTTTTGGATCCTTGCAGCACTTTCACCGAGAGCTTTGACCGGCTTTGCTACAAACGTTACAAGTAGCAAGAATCGTATCATCATCTCCATCGTCATGGAGCCCTGAAAGAACAAGAAGCCCGTGAAGACGACAAAAAGTGTTGTCACGACTGTATTGAAGAACTCGTTGGTTGGGCTTAAGAGGGCAACGACACGCGTGATTTTCATCGAGTAATGGTAATTCGAACCGACTTTCTGCCTGAAGGCGTCTTTTTCGAATTCTTCCCGCGTAAAGGATTTCACGATGCGAATGGCTGCGATCTTTTCTTGGAGAAAGGAAGAAATATCGGCAAGCGTATTGGTAAACGAATGGCTAAAAGTCCGGATCCTGTCACCGAATTTTCTAGAAATTTCACCGGAAGCAGCAAAAAGAATCAACGTAAACAAGGCCAGTTGCCAATTTGTGAGAAACAAGGCAATGCCGAAAATGACAGTGTAAACAATGTTTTGTGAAATCTCGACGATCATCCCTAAAGACTGCTCCAGTGCGTTGACATCGTTGGTGATTCGGGACATGATGTATCCGGTTTTGTTTCGGTCGAAATACCGTATAGGGAGCATAACCACAGTGTCGAACAGGTCAGTCCTGAATTTCATCAAAATCTTTTGCTGAGCGGAACTCATCACATACTCGCGGGCATACACAAAACATACTTTGATAATGATGATGGCCGTTACCGCAACGGCGAATTTCATGATAAGCCAGAAGCCTTCGTCTTTTCCCTGAACCGCAAAAGTATTCACGACGTATCCGAAGAATTCCAAAGGAACGGTCGCAACAATCTCCTTACCGTTCTTCACCTGGTCGCCGATGACCAGGAGGAAGTCGAACAGACGGGCAACGAGAAAAGCCGAGATCGTGTCTGAAAGACTCATGACAGCGACAGAGACAAGTCCTGCCGCGATACGCCATTTGTATTGCACAAAGTATGTGAGGAGTCTGAAGAAGATTCTAGAGGGGTTCATCGGTGCAAAACTTACCGTTTTTTGCAGGAATTTTCAATGAAAGACTCCACAGGAAGGTCATGTGGCACCTGTATGTGGCTTTTCAGAACAAATCGGGCATTCGCAAAGGGAACGGAGCCGTTCCCACGTGTAAATTCCCGTTGCGTGGCCGTCAGCCCAGAATAACTGAATAGCATAATGCCCTACTTGTTGAACTTGTTTCAGATTGTACTTTCCCGGCAGCTCCGGTGATGGGAGAGGCTCGTATGTTCTAAGGAGCACCGTCTCGCCCTGGCAGGAAGCACAGGGGCAGGAATCCCTGAGTGTTCTCAATGTTATGCGGCTATCATGTCCGTCGCTCCATTTGACAGACAGTTCGTCCAGTTTGTCGAGTTTGATTTGTGTTGCAGTCATAGTTCAATACAACTAATGAAAAAAGGACAACCGCATGATTGTCCTTTTTTGCGTGGAGCTGACGGGGATCGAACCCGTGACCTCGTGAATGCCATTCACGCGCTCTCCCAGCTGAGCTACAGCCCCGGGATGAAAACAAATATATGGAACACTTGATGCAAAATCAATGTTGATACGTTGCAGGCCGCAGAAGTTTTCAATATTTTGGAACAATGAGTCCAATGCATCAGTCACGAAAAAACTCTTTGCTATACTTCTTCTTTCTTCTGAGTTCCTTCGCAATCTCTTTATCGAGCGGATGCGAAGACAACATCGTCAACCAGCCGGTTAATGTTGTTTTTCCCGATTCAAATGTCAGCTATTCACAACATCTTGAGCCACTCTTTCAACAGGGATGTGCATTATCCACATGCCACGGCAGGGCGTCGCAAGGCGGTTTGAATCTGGAAACGCCGTCGTACACTAAGCTGATGAATCATCCGACGCGGCTCGTCGTCGCGATGGAGGGCGAGAATTCGCTGCTAGTACAGAGGATCGACGGCAGGGTTCAACCGCAAATGCCGCTGAATCGAACACCTCTCAACAAGAACCAAATAGACGGAATCAAAAAGTGGATTAACGAAGGGGCGGCCAACAACTAATCGCGGGATTGAAGCCTCACATCCCTCCCCCAATGAAGTTTCTCGCGCAACACCTGATAGTAATTTGTGTTGAGCCTTTTTACAAGCTTAGCTGTATATTCCGACCGCTTAACGGAAACGGTAACAGGCGCTGAAACCAGCTCTTCCACCTGCCCGTCCGCAGTGATATGAATCTTCTCGGCCGCCCTGTTTATCCGAATGTCGATCCGCGAATTCTCCGGTACAATCACCGGCCGTGCGGTCAAGGTGTGCGGGCAAATCGGACTGATGACAATCAGATGATTCGTCGGTGTGACGATCGGGCCTCCGTTGGCAAGCGCATATGCTGTCGATCCTGTCGGGGTTGAGAGGATAATTCCGTCTCCCGTAAAGGTCGCCAGATATTCATCGTTGACGAATGTGTCGAAGTCTATCACCCGGGATGAGCCAAACTTGTCCACGACAATGTCATTAAGCGCGACAAAAGACTGTTTGAGGCCTGCGACGCGGGCATCCAACATCATCCTATCCTGCACACGGTACTTTTTGTCGAGAATTTCGGAAATACATTCGTCCAGCTCCCCGAGTGAGACCTCCGCAAGGAAGCCGAGCTTTCCGAGGTTGATTCCCAGAATTGGCGTGCCTTTTGCGCCCGCCAGCCTTGCCGTCATAAGAATGGTGCCGTCGCCACCCAGCGAAATGATCATATCGCACGAAGAGGCCAGTTTTTTCTCTGAGACGAGCGCCGACCTGCGAATACGAAGATGTTTCAAGGATTTTTGTACACGACGGGCAAGGTCGTCATGAACCACGTAGGGGACACCGTTTGTTTCAAAGCGGTTGATGAGGGACTCAACAACGGCGGGCAGCCCTTCTTTTGTGAGGTTACCGGCTATTCCGAATTTCATTATGTAGTGCCAGGTTGAGATTGGCTTTTTGCAGCTTCATCGACGTAATTTAATTTCAGTTCCTGCAAAAGCGTTTTCAGGAGTTTCGCTTCGTCCTCAGTGAGATTTCCTTTTGTTTTTTCCGCAATCATATCCAGCATATCGATGCTCATTTGAGCTTGCTCGAGATCCCTCTCAATCTTGTCGGTGATCGGGTTCTTGACCTTGCCCAGTTGCTGCATTGCAGCGGAATGAATCATCAAGAGAAGGCCGCCGAACAACGCTATTTTCTTCTCTTCGGGTGTCATTGAGATCCGGGCAACGTTATTTGCAGATTTTCACGTTTGCGGTACGTTCCCATAACTTGGCGTATTTGGTAAAAACATAGCACGAAGACAGCACGCAGAGAATAAGACCTTGTATGCCGTCACGAAAGCCGGCCTGGATGAAATACATCTTAAAAAATGTCCACAATGGCCGGCCAAGGAGCTGGGAAATTCTGAACGCCAATTTTTCGTGTACTAATTGGTCTGCGGCAAGCGACGTATAGTGATTCAACTTCTCAAAGTAATGGAAAAGGTTTGGGTCGGTGTAATGCAGGAGGTCATTGTTGAGCCTTTGCACATTACCCTGAAGCTGAATGCCCTCATGCAATTTGCTTTCTGATAAGTACCTACTCCCTTGCCGACGAAAGAGCCTTATCTTATACGCCGGATACCAGCCGCAATGCATAATCCATTTTCCAAGAAAACAGGCTTTGATCGGTACAGCATATCCTGCCAAAGAATCTTCGCTCTTTTGTAGAATTAATCTGATTTCTTCCTTTAACTCGGGAGTCACTCTCTCGTCAGCATCGACGGAAAGGACCCAATCTTTCGTGCATTGATTCAATGCGAAATTCCTGGCTGCCCCAAATCCTTCCCATTGTTGAAAGAACACTTTTGTTGTGAAGGTTTTTGCCAGCGCAATTGTGTTATCCGTACTTCCGGTGTCGACAACAACGATTTCGTCTGCCCAACGCACAGCTTCAAGACATTCCGGGATATTATTTTCTTCATTCCTGACGATAACGATGACGGAGAGGGAGCTCACGGGCCCTGATTACCTTGCAACAACGATATTGACCAATTTATTTTTTACCACAACTTTCTTTACAATGCGGCCGCCATCCAGATGCCTGCGTACATTGTCGTCCTTTAATGCTAGGTCTTCAAGCTCATCTTCCGGTGTGTTCATCGGGACCAGCACGCGCGATCTGACTTTCCCGTTGACCTGAAGGACAACCTCAATGGTGTCCTCGACAACTTTGGTTGCATCAAAAACGGGCCACGGTTCATACGCAAGAGTGTTCGTATGTCCGAGTTTTTGCCAAAGCTCTTCTGCAATGTGAGGCGCAAAAGGCGACAACAAAAGGACAAACTGTTCCATGAGGGCACGGGGACGTTTTTGCAATTTCGTCGCCTCGTTGACGAATATCATCATTTGTGAAATAGCAGTGTTGAAACGGAGCGAAGCGACGTCCTCGCCTACTTTTTTGACTGTTTGATGGAACAAACGTTCAAAGCTTCCGTCTGGTTGAATGTCTGAAATGGAGGGGTCACGCTTGCCATCCTCTGCCACATACAGACGCCACACCCGATTGAGAAACCGAAAAACTCCCTCTACACCTTTTGTGCTCCATGGTTTAACATCCTCGAGAGGTCCCATGAACATTTCAAACAACCTCATGGAATCGGCCCCATGCTGCGCAACGATATCATCAGGATTGATGACATTACCGCGGGACTTGGACATTTTGCGCGAATCTTCGCCGAGAATTGTTCCTTGATGACGAAGCTTCAGAAACGGTTCCTTCGTGCTCACATAGCCCAGATCATAAAGAACTTTATGCCAAAATCTGGAGTATAAAAGGTGCAACACGGCATGCTCGGCTCCGCCTATGTAGACGTCGACCGGCATCCAGTATTTTTCCTTTTCACCGCTGCAGAATTCCTTTGCGTTCTCCGAATCGGTATAACGAAGATAATACCAGCACGACCCCGCCCATTGTGGCATCGTGTTGGTTTCCCGTCGGCCTTTCATGCCTGTGTCTTTGTCAACAATATTAACCCAGTCCGTCGCAAGGGCTAGTGGCGATTCTGTTGTTCCACTGGGCTGGAATTTTTCAAGTTCCGGCAGCTCGAGCGGCAGTTCGGCATCCTTTAACGGTTTCATTGTTCCATCTTCCAAATGCACGATGGGTATAGGTTCTCCCCAGTATCGTTGGCGGGAAAACAGCCAATCGCGCAGCTTGTATGTAACAGCACGTCTTCCCCACTCCTCCTGTTCAAGCCACTCGATGATTCTTTTTTTCGCCTGCTCAATATGCAGGCCGTCGAGTAACCCGCTGTTGATGGCCGGACCATCTCCCAAATACTCTTTTCCCTGAAACCCTGCCGGAGGCTGAACGGTACGGATGATATCCAATCCAAAAGTTTTTGCGAACTCCCAATCCCGCTCATCCTGCGCCGGGACTCCCATGATGGCACCTGTGCCGTATCCCATGAGAACATAATCCGCAATCCAGATGGGAATTTCTTTCTTTGTTGCAGGATTGATGGCGTAGCCACCGGTGAAAACGCCACTTTTTCCTCTTTCCGCGCCCCGCTCAATTTCGGTTTTCTTCGACGCTTGTTTTTGGTAGTCCGTAACTTCAACAACATGATCGTTCGGCGTTACGCGGAGGACAAAAGGATTCTCAGGAGCTAATACCATAAAGGTCGCTCCAAAAATTGTATCGGGACGGGTCGTGAACACTTTGATCCGATCGTTGCTTCTTTTAACCGGAAACTCGATTTCGGCCCCTTCCGACTTTCCGATCCAATTACGCTGCATTTCAAGTGTGGAAACGGGCCAGTCCAGACTCTCCGCATCCTGGAGAAGACGTTCTGCGTAGGCTGTAATGCGCATCATCCACTGTTTCATCGGACGACGCTCGACGGTGTATCCCTTTTCCGTCCACTCTGCCACCTCTTCGTTTGCCAAAACCGTGCCCAGACCCTCGCACCAGTTCACCGGTACCTCTGCAACGTAGGTAAGACGGAATCGCGCGAGAAAATCGTGTTTTTCCTTCTTCCCTTTCTTCTTCCAATCTTCGGGGCCAAACGGAGCAGGAACATCCACGTTTCTTGTGCCCTCGAGCGCTAGTTCGTCTTCCAGAGTTTCGATCGGACGCGCTTTTTCAACACGTCGATCATACCATGAATTGTAAAGTTTGAGGAAAATCCATTGGGTCCACTTGTAATACGCGGGGTCTGTTGTGTTCACCTCACGCGACCAATCATAACTCAGGCCCAACAACTTGATCTGTCGTCTGAACGTCGAGATGTTTTCTTCTGTTGTAATCCGGGGATGAATGTTCGTTTGCATTGCGTATCGCTCGGCGGGGAGTCCGAAGGCGTCCCACCCCATGGGATGCAGGACATTGAACCCTTTCATACGCTTGAAGCGGCAAAAAATATCGGTTGCCGTGTATCCTTCCGGATGGCCAACATGCAGGCCGGATCCCGATGGATACGGAAACATGTCGAGAACGTAAAGCTTCTTTTTCCTTTCGTCGACTTCAGTTCTGAAGGTGGCATGACGTTGCCAATAGTCCTGCCATTTTTTCTCTATGTGTGTGAATTCGTACTTCATCTTCTTTGGAATAATGCTCGAATAATGTCAATTTACCAAATTGAGGCGCGATTAGCAATGAAGAGCAATTACAAAGCTTTCAACACAAGCATTGTAATGTCGTCGGATTGAGGTGTGTCTTTGGTGTGACTCTCCAGCTCTTGCTGGACTCTGCGAATAATCTCCTCGGCGGGAAGACCCCCATGTCGCTTGAGTGCTAGTTCGAGACGTTCCTCGGTGAAGTCCCGGCCTTCAGAATCCATCGCTTCACTCACTCCGTCTGTGTACATCACAAGTGTATCACCCGATTGAAACCTCACGGATCCTTCCTGGTAAGGCGTTTGAGTTTTGATGATGCCAAGAAGAAGACCTCCGACCTCCAATTTCTCCAAACTTCCGTCGGTTCTGATGAGCATAGGCGGATTATGGCCGGCGTTGACATAGCGAAGGGTTCGAGACTTCACATCGAGAATGCCCCAAAAGAATGTTATGAATTTTGACCCTCGCGTATTCGAGGAGGTCAGATCATTAATCTGAGCCGTTGCTTTGGGCAACGATGATTCTATCGGAACGAGGGTGCGAAGTGCAGCCTGGACATTGGCCATCAAGAGGGCGGCTGGAGTTCCCTTCCCCGAGACGTCACCAATCGCAATCACGTATTCACCGGCTGACCTCTGCAAAGCATCATAGTAGTCTCCACCGACCTGTTTTGAGGGGATGTTCACGGCGGCGATTTCAAAACCTTCCACTTCTGGCAGATGTTCAGGCAGCAACCCTTGTTGAATCTCCCTTGCGATTTTGAGCTCGTCTTCCATCCGCTGTTTTTCAATTGCTTCCTTAAAGAGCCGTGCATTCTCAATCGAAATTGTGGCCAGGTTTCCCAGTGAAGAAATAAATTCCAGGTCGGCTTTTGCATAACTTCCGCCTCTCAACCTCTCGCCCACGAGGATCAAGCCCTTGATTTGATTCTGCATTTGCATGGGTATGACTGCTACCATTCCCCGCTGAAGCAGGTGTGTGGCGTACTCCCGAAACCTCTTTTGCCGGGCGAGGTCTGAGATGAACTCTGCTTTGTGTATTTCGCAAAGATGCTCCAGGGGAATTTCGACCGACCTGTCCATTTGAGGGCGGGCAGCTACTACCTCCAAAGCTGTGTGGTTGCGCAGACAGATGATATATTTGCTTGCTCCTACCTGGCCTAAGAGTGCAAACGTGAGCAGGCGAATAACATTTTGTGAGTTCAAGCCCACGTTGAACTCTTTGCTGAGGTCGAAGAGTGTGTTCAGTTCCTGGTACTTACGGTCGATGCTGCGATTGGCTTCTTTGAGTTGGTCGATGATCAGAGCCTTTGCAATCGCAGAACCCGACAGATTGACCAACGACTGGATGAGGTGTGTGTCGACAGCCGAATACCTTGTTTTGGACATCCTCTCGCCCAGGCTAATGAGCCCAACAATCCTCCCATCTGACAAAATCGGAACAAGGAGTTTTTGATTCTGGTCCACCAATGGTTTTGCCCACGCAAATTTCGGCGATGCAAGCTTGTCGACGTTAACGAGCCCGCGGGGAGGTTTCTCGATTTCCAGGTATTTCGGGAACATGCCCTCGTCAATCCCTTTTGCGGCGACAACGTCGAATCGATTCTTTTCTTTTCGCAGCAGCACCATCCCCTTCGCGACAAGCATTTTGCCCATGGTTGTCAAAAGCACTGTGCTCAGAATAAACCGGAGATCGAGTGAAGAATTGACGACGTTGCTGAATTCGAAAAGCGGCAGGAGGTCTGGAGAAATCCCTTTTCGGGCGTTCGATTTCAAAAGAGCCGATTACTCCCTGTTATCGCCGGACGGCAGGTTGGTTTTTTTGAAGGTATTTGATAAGCCGGACTTCGTTGTGTCTTCCCGGCATAAAATTGTATTCCACTTTGTCCATGAGCCGCTTCATGAGATAGACTCCCAGTCCTCCCCTGCGGTGATGAGCGAGATTTCGGCGCAGGTCTGGAGCTTTAAGCTCCTGAGGATTAAACCGTCTCCCAAAGTCAACGATGCGTATTTCAAAATTCTTTTTGTTGTGGATCACGGAGATTTCGATTTCCTTGTCGGGCGCGTTCTGGTATGCGTGTTTAATAATATTTGTGCATGCCTCATCGACGGCAAGAGAAATATTGGCAATGTCTTCATCCAAAAACCCGAAGGCACTTGCCGCCTCGGATACAAAGGCCCGCACCTCGGAAAGATGGTCAGTCCTGCTGAGGATTGTTTTTGTTACTATGGTGGATCCGCTCGCCATCGCCTGTATGCTCAAGCCCTCTGAATTGTTTTGAACTTGGTCAGGGCTTCTTTTTCCTCTTTGTAGATTTCGTACAAGAGTGGAAAGCCCAGCAAGTCAAAAACGTTGTAAACTTTTGCCGACATATTGGTAAGTTTAATATCGCCTTTGTTCTTGCGGACATCTTCGATGTAGGCCATAAAGACACCCAGCCCTGCGCTGCTGATATACGCAAGATCCCGGCAGTTGACAATGATGTTGAACTTCTTGTCGTTCAACAGCCTTTGGAAGGCGGTTTCGAGTTCCGGAGCGGTGTGTGCATCGAGGTAGCCTTTCAGCTCGATGACAGACACGCCTTCTCCTTCGCGGTGGTTGATTTTGAAATCAGCCATGGTGGTCTCCTTCTTGTGAAACAATAGAAATGCGATAATAAGCTCTCATGGACGCTCTCCTTGTTTTCCCAGCCATTTGATCACGACCAGCGTCATATCGTCTCCATACGTCGGTTCTCCGATGTGGTTGCGAACTTCCTGTAGGATGCTGTTTTTAATCTCGTTTGCATTGTTTTTTCTCAATCGTTGTGCGACTGCTACAAGTCGGTCATACCCAAACTCCTCGCCGGATTGGTCACGCGATTCCGTGACCCCGTCTGTGTACAATATACACACGTCTCCTTCGTGAAGCGTCAGGAGCCGCTCCTCAGTCGACCGCTCGAAGATTTCTCCGTTGGCCAGTCCCAGTCCGAGTCCTGAAGGTCGAACGAGTTCTGTATGTTCACCAGACATGTAGATAACAGGACAATGTCCTGCCCGTGCGATGTGCAAAGTCCCGTCCTTTGAATCGAGAATAGCATAGATCAAACTAATAAACGCCTTTTTTTCGAGACTCCCAATAAGAGTTTCATTTGCGCGGATAAGAAGGTCTTTCGGCGAGGAACACATTCTGCTCAGAGACAAAAAAATTCCTTTTACTTCAGCCATGTAAAAAGCGGCAGAAACGCCTTTGCCGGAAACATCGCCGACGACGATTCCCACCTTGTCCTTGCTTAATTGTACAAAATCATAGTAGTCCCCTCCCACCTCTTGAGAAGATTCTGAGACCGCCACCATGTCGAGGCTCTCCGATGTAGGTAAACCCTGAGGAAGCAAGCGCTTTTGCATTGCTTGTGCAACCATCATTTCCTGTTCCAGTCGTTCACGCTCGATGGATTTTGCAATGAGTTTGGAATTCTCAATAGCAATGGTCACATGGTCGGCAAACGACGTCAAGACATCAATGTCATCCTGGTCGAAACCATACTCGAATTCCTTGATGGCATACAGCATGCCAATGAGATTTCCCTGGGAAAGCAAGGGGACGCTGAGCAACGACCCCTTGAGTAATTTCCGTTCCTTCACATGACGTGTGCGGCGATCTGCTGATACCTCGTCAATGAGAAGGTATTTTTTCGATTCAATAATGAGATCCCTCAAGTCTCCTGTGGAGATATTCTCGATGCGGTCTTTCGTTATGTACCTCGCGGAGACAACCTCCACCAACGGCGGCTTATCGCCGTCCTTCGTAATCAGTTCGAGCCACGCGCTCTTCGCTCCGCACACCTCAAGCGTCATCTGCGTTACCGTGTTCACCAGGTCATTGAAATCGAATACCTGAGTGACCAGACGGCTGAGGTTGTGGAGAGACGTGATTTCATACTGCTTCCGCTCAAAAACCTCTGCCGTTGGGAGATGAAACAGGGTGCTGACAAACGCCATACCAAAATACACGGCTCCGAAAATCGCATTGAGCTGGGTAAACCTGTGCAACGGCTGGCTGAAGGCCAGGAGCGCTTTGTTCGTAAACGTCTTTTCGAAGAACAATACATTCAAAAGGACGAAGGCAATAAATAAGAATGCGCTGTACACGATGACATAGATTTTTTCCTTCCGGGATAAATAGACGATCCAACTCTGTCTGAAAGAATTTGCGACAATAGCCAGCACAGACAAGGAAAAGAAGAGGGTCCCGAACAAGGCGCTCTCCATGGACAGAAACGGCAGCATGAACACCATCGACCCCAGGAGCAGAATAACATAAATGGTATAGTTGCGTTTCGTTCCTTTTTTCCTTTTGAACAGGATAAGATCTTTAATGGTGAGGAGGGCGCGAATGGATACGATGCCAACACCTACTGCCAGGATCATCGACAGGAAAATGCCCATGGCGGAGTATCGGGGCTGTTCGTTTTCCTGGCTTGTCGTATCCGCGAAACCGAATGCAGAAAGCACACCGACAAATGACAGAACGACCGCACAGACAATCAACAGCCGTCCAATATCCTTCGTTGTTGCTCTCTTGATGTTCGACCGGCTTCTCTCAATAAGAAGGTACACAAGAACAAACGCCACGATGATGAAGCTCTCTCTCGTCAGGTCAAGCCATAACAGCTCGAGATTGACAGTCGCGCGGACAATATCGTATACAAACACAACGAGAAAGAGCACAGGAGGGACAGTTATCAGGAGAAGGTTCTTTACGCGGGGCATGATCAAACTTTCAATTCTGTCCATGATTTGGACCTAAACTTCAGGTATGCCATCGCGGTATAAGAGAAAATGTAGACGGGCAACGCCATCCATGCTCCCTGAATTCCGAATTGAACGCCCAGGAAATATGCGACAGGAAGAAAAATGATCCAGTGAGTGATGATCTCAAGAAACATCACATAGAGGGTCGCGCCGGCGGCCTGGAGCGCGTTTGCAAGAATAATCCCCGACCCGTAGGCAATCTGAGCTGCACCTGCGATCAACAGCAGAGGTCGTGCCACGGCGATGACCGACTCGTTGGGCGTAATGATCCTTAAAATGAAATCGGGAATTAGAAAAAACAAAATTCCGATGAAAATTGTAAAGACCGTTCCGATTTTTGCAGTCTCAATCCCGTACTTGTAGGCTTGCTCCGGCTCATTATTCCCCAGTTCATTACCGACCAACGTTTGCGTGGCAATCCCGAAGCCAAAACAAGGCATAAACGAGAGAAAGAGTGCTGAGATCACAACCTGTGTCGCAGCTTGCTCAATTGTTCCAAAAATACCGGCGATGGCCACGAAAACAAGAAACCCCAAAAGGATGAGGATATTCTGGAAGGAAACCGGCAGGGATATTCGAACGATTGGCTTGATATAGTCTAATCCTATTGCGAGTACGCTGTAATACTTATACTTTCTTCGATAATCCGGCAAAAAAGTTACAACGATAAAGAAAAGTAGTCCGACCGCCATGCCAATTGAAGCTGCAAGTCCGGCTCCTCCCAGGCCCATCCTTGGAAACCCGGCAGTCCCGAAGATGAGGAAGTAATTGAAAACAATGTTTACGATGTACATCAAAATTGCCGAGAACATGAAGATCTTTGTATGGCCAATGCCATAGAAGAATCCTCGATACGACACACCCAGCAGGAAAAACGGCAGTCCAAGCGAACGATACTTGATATATTCTCCGGCCGCCCGTGCGACATTCTCGTCGCTGGAGAAAAGTCCGATAACGTCATAAGCAAAAAAAAATCCGAGGACGCCGAACATGATGCCAAGGACGAAGCTCAGGACCAGCGAATTGTTTAAAACAATGCCGACGGCGGTATGCTTTCCTTGTCCATGTCTGCGTGCAACAAGGATGTGAGTACCCGTGGCAAGACTCGAAAAAAAACTCGTCAGGGTCCATGTTGCAAGCACGCCGAGGCCCATTGCGGCAAGAGAAATCTCAGAGTTGTCCAGCCTTCCCACCATTGCCGTATCGATGATGGAAACAATCATCTGTGAGGATAACCCTGCAATGGCGGGGAAAGCGATCTTGAGGATACGAGAGGCGTATTTCTTTTCAGGAAGAAAGGTCATGGGCGTCGAAGCAGAGACGGAGGAACAAAAAAAGGGGATCTTTCCAGGTCCCCTTCGTTCGTTCAACCACGGACATTCGAAAGCTACACGCCGTATTGTACGAGATACCTGTCGACGTCCCGTGCAAGGGTCGACTCGGGAAATTCCTTTTTGAGCTTCTTCAGCAATTCAACGGCTCTCTCTTTTTTGCCGGAAAGAGCATAATTGAGGGCGGCATGATGGAGGTTCTCCGGAGCCTGCAGACCCGTCATGTTCTTCGATGCTGCTTTTTCAAAAAGCACCGCAGCCTCCTCGTGGCGATTCATCGCTTCGTGGCAGGCAGCCGCGCCCGCCAATGCTGAAGCAGCCAGCATCTTATCGTCAAGCTCTGCATCGATATAGTGCTCCAGGGCTTTTTGATAATCAGACTTGGCAAAGTAACAGTTTGCAAGATAGAGCTTCGCAATCTGGCCTGCGTCGGTGTTACCATGTTCGTTGACAATGGCGGCAAGGCCCTGAATCACGCCCTCCTGCGGCGCCCCGTTGATGGCTTCGTCATACCTGCCCTGGTCATAGTATGAAGTTACCTTTGCTAGTTTTGCCATCCCCTTCTCGTTCGACTCCCTCAAATTCAGATTCCACAAGAACAACACCACAACAAGGAGAACAGGAATACCAACGATGTAGCCAACCAGCCGGCGGTTTGCATCCATCCAGGAACGGGCTTCAAAATACGTTGTGACAAGCCTGTCTTCTTTGATTTCTTTCTTTGTAATTTTTTTCTTCGGTTTTAGCATTCTTGTTCCCTTCTTTCGGATTGGCGCGCCCGGTGCGATTCGAACGGCCGAACGACTGTTATCATTTATATTATAAGGTTCACTTGGGCGGGGACGCCCGGTCTACAGCTCCGGAGGCTGTCGCTCCCGCCTGAACGACCGCAAATGTGCGCCCGAGGGGATTCGAACCCCTGACCTACAGCTCCGGAGGCTGTCGCTCTATCCAGCTGAGCTACAGGCGCGGAAAAATACGCAAATGGACGGCCGAAAAATACTTATCTTTTGCCTGAGATTCAATGAGGGTCCGTCTCGCTCAAAATCCTCATGGCTTCACGATACACACGCTCCGAGGTAATGTCCTTCATGCAAACAAAAGTTTTGATCGGACATTTTTCTCCTCCGTGAATCGAGCATGGCCTACAGGTCAACCCCAAGGTTTCCACCACCACGTCTCGTTCCCCATAGGGCGCGAATCCAAACGCCGGAACGGTTGCTCCAAAAATTGCAATGACGGGAGTGCGAACAGCAACGCTGAGATGCATCGGGGCGCTGTCATTCGAAACAAGAACGCGACATCGCCTGAGAAGCTCTGCAGACTGAAGCAAGGAAAGTCGCCCACATGCATTGACAATTGATTCCCCTCCCACCTGTTTTTGAATCTCGCCGCAAAGCGTTTCGTCTTCGGAGCCGCCGACCAGTATGACACCGTAACCTTGATTTACAAACAATATGCTTAACTCGCCAAACCGCTCTTTTAACCAACGTTTTGTATTCCAGATCGTCCCCGGAGCCAATGCAACGATTTTCTTCCCGTCTGTGATCCCCGAAGAAGCAAGAAATCGATCAATGACCTTTACGTCGTCCTGGGAAGGAAATACATCGGGCAATTCCCGTCCTTCAAACTTTCCGTTCACCCCTTCAAGCAGGGAAAGGTTACGGTCAATTTCGTGAATGTCTTTTCGATATTTTACAGATTCTGTGAACAGGAACCTTCCCGCGCTTGTAGTAAATCCAATACGCGCAGGGATACGGGCAAAAGCTGCGAGTAATGCGCTCCGGAGAGAGCGATGTGGTACCACTGCCACGTCATACCGCGATTCTCTCGCCTGTCGCAGTAATTGCAGAAAGCCCCGAACACCGCGATCCTGTCCACGTTTATCATACTCAAGAATTCTCGTAATCGCGGGATGATTCCTAAACAGCTCAGCAGACCTCGGAACAACAACAACATCTATTTCCGCATCGGGATGATTTTTCTTCAACACTTGAACCAGGGGCAATGTGAGAATAGCGTCACCGATAAATGCCGTTTGTATCACCAGGATACGGTTGATCCTGCTTTTCATGATGTCCGTTCCGGTTGGTTATCTACATGCTTCCATCTCTTATGCATCCACATCCACTGGTCCGGATGATTTCGAATAACGGATTCAGTCATCCGAACATGCCGTTCAGTAAGCACAGAGACCTGTTCTTCCCGACTACCCTGAATGTCATTGGAGGCGACCTCTTCGACATGAACCAGGTATGATCCATCGTGCTGCCTGATGACGAAAACACCAACGATAGGCGCTCCGCTCATAAGACTGAACCTTGCCGGTCCTTCAAACGTCGGAACATTTCTTCCAAAGAACTTGATGAGCACGCTGTCGCTTGGCGAAGTTTGGTCCGCCGCAATACCAAGGATGCCTCCATCCTGAAGCGCTCGAACAACTTCGCGCAAAGATGATTCCATGGGAATAACCGTGTTTCCAAGTTTGGTTCGCCAGGAATTAATAACTTTATCAACGATCGGATTGGATTGCGTTTTGACGATCATCAGCATTGGAACGCCAGCGTGTGTCAGCACAGCAGGCCCAACGAGTTCCCAGTTACCAAAGTGGGCCGTCAATACGATGACTCCGTGACCCTTTGCTATTGCCCTCATCAAGACCTCGGAGTTATCCATTGTGCATAGACTCTTCATCGCTTCGATGTTCAGTTTTGGAAAGCACATGAACTCACAGAGTGAAATACCCACATTGCGGAAGGAGTTCCGGGCAATTGTCCTGAGCTCGCTTTCATGCTTTTCGGGGAAAGCCTTTCGTAGATTTGTCATCGTTACATCTTGTCGATAGCGAAGTACTGAGAAAACGAATTCGCCCAGGAAGCCCCCGACGGTTCCCACAGCACGGAACGGCAACCGTTGAAGGACCAGGGCCGCACATCTGAAAATAAGAATCTCAAAGAGATGCTTGAGCTTCATAAATCGGTGACGGATTTTCTGAAAGGCAGTGCATCATATCTCATTGACCCCTCGGCGAACATAAAGTGTAATTACAGCAGGGAAGCGGCGACGCAAAGAATGTTAGAGCTGTTTAATCCCATAAGGAGTAACGGGCTGCGCCTGACTTTGTAGTTCCTTAAAAAGCTGCTCATTCGTGTCTCCCCTACCCAGTAATTCATGATAAAGATGAAACTGAACGGCAGTGTGGCAGAAGGAGTTGATCTTTCGTCCCACGAGCCGCAACCGATGTTCAAGGTCGGAATCCTCGCCTGTGCCGGGGCCTTCATAACGCATGTCAAAACCGTTCACCGCAAGAAGATCCTCTTTGTGGACCGAAAAATTACACCCGACGATTCCCCTCTGCTTGCGATTAAGAATTCCGCGCAGCCATGTGTTTCGAAGATACACGCCTTTTAGAGCGTTATTATCCTTGTGAAAAGCAATTGCAGGGATTATCCACCAAAGATTCTTTTGGAGGAACCCATCCTTTATCCTTTTCTCGGTAATCATGCGAGAGATGCTGGGAGAAAACTCCAATCGCCTTCCGGCAAGAACCGTCATTTTCTCTCGATGTGTAAAGTGTTCTCGTACAAATTCTGGATGAAGGACACAATCGCCGTCGATAAAAATCAAATAGTCCGACCTCGCGTCCGCGATTCCCCGGTTCATTATCCGGTTCTTTCGAAATCCGGCGTCCGCCTGCCAGAGATGCTGTACGCGGAGCGATGTGCGAGCCATCCAGGCATGGATTTCGTCCACGACATCTTTGCGCGAGCCATCGTCGCAAATAATAAGTTCGAAATCCTGAAACGTCTGGGCTTCAAGGCTGGCGATCACCAGCCTTAACTCTTTCCATTTGTTGTAAAATGCGACTATCAGGGAAACGGAGGGGCTGCTCTCTTTCGAAAGTTTGCTGTTGATTCGACGCAGAAAATCCGTTCGTTCCTGAGGCGGGCCTGAGGTCGCAGTCACTCGCCCATCACCTTCACAATCACTCTCTTCTTTCGCTGTCCGTCGAATTCTGCATAGTAGATCTGCTGCCACGGCCCGAAGTCGAGCTTCCCCTCAGTGACCGGAACCAGGACTTCGTGATGCATCAACAGGCTTTTGAGATGTGAATCGCCATTCGTTTCGCCCGTTTTGTGATGCCTGTAATTCTGATTGAATGGCGCGAGTTTTTCCAGCCAGTCGTCGATATCCTGAATCAGGCCGGATTCGGCATCATTCACGTACACAGATGCAGTAATGTGCATCGCGGAGACGAAAATCATCCCTTCTTTGATGCCGCTTTTCTCCAGAATTCTCTCCACTTCTCCGGTGATGTTGATGTATTCGCGATGTTTCTTTGTGTTAAACCAGAGATATTCTGTGTGAAATTTCATGACTTTTCCTTGTCTTCAGTTCGCCGGAACGATGCGCAGGATTCTGTCATCTGAGTCGAAAGGGCTTGCGCGGCCGTCTCTGTTGCTTGTTGAGAAGTAAATGTAACCATCAGGCCCTACGGCAATGTCGCGAATTCTCTTGAATTCAGCTTCGAGCAAAGCCTCCTGACGAACAACTTTCCTCGGATTACTTTCGTCAATGATTATCCGCATGATTTTCTGGCCTCTGAGGCAGCCAAAAAAGAAATTGTTCTTGAAGCTTGGAAATGCCCTGCCGGAATAGAAAGCGCCGCTGGCTGGTGCAACGGCGGGAGAATACTCCAACAAAGGAGATTCCATGCCGGGCTTTTTCATCTTATGGTGGATGACAGGCCATCCATAATTTTTTCCCGCATCAATGATGTTAACTTCGTCTCCTCCTCCGGGACCGTCGAATCCAGACGGACCGTGTTCTGTCTCAAAAAGCAGTTTCTCCGTTGGATGCCAGTCAATGCCCTGCGGGTTCCGAAGACCTGACGCAAAAATCGCAGATCCAGAAATTGGATTGTCGGACGGAAGTGAGCCGTCGTCGTTGAGCCGTAGGATTTTGCCGGCAAGTGATTTCTTATCCTGGGCCAATTCCCTGTCTGCAGCATCTCCGGTGGAAACGTAGAGTTTCGCGTCGGGGCCAAACCTTATGCGGCAGCCATTATGGACTGAGCTTGCCGGCAGGTATGGCACAACATCCGACGGGTCGGCGAGTTTTCCGTCGATCAGTTTGTACCGTACGACTTTGTTGCTCAAATCTCCTTTGACGTGGGCTGTGAGACTGAGATAGATAAAACGATTGCGCTCAAACGCGGGATGCAATGCCAATCCCATGAGTCCGCCTTCGCCCCGATGAACAACGCCGCTTATCTCTGCAACGAGTTCAGGCTTCGTTTCCCCTTTCCTGAGAACCTGGAGACGTCCCGGCCTCTCAGTAAAATACAGATTCCCATCAGGGTCAAACACAAGAGACCATGGAATCTCCAACCCCGCAACAACAGTCTCCACTCGAAATTCTACTTTGTCTTTCGTCGTGAAGGTTCTCTCCTGAAACCCCGCTGCGGGAAGAACCGTAACAATGCAAAGTAAGGCGGTGATTTTCATATTTCGTATTTTTTGATAATCCAATCGGGTATGACTTCCGAACGGCCTGTTTTCAAATTGATCATAATGAAAAGGAACCATCCGTCGCATGAAACCTTGCCGTTCCCCTTTTTGATAATCTCAAACTGAACCTTGACTCCATCCTTGAAGAATTCATCCACCCACGTTCTTACGGTAAACGTTTCACCCAAGCCGAGGGCCCTTTTGTATTCGAGGTGAGCTGTCTTGACGACCCATCCGAATCCGTTCGACAGAAATTCCTGCACGGGCATTTTATAGCAGCGATCCATTTGATCATATCTTGCGGCAAGAACGTAGTCGAAATACCGGCTGTGATGGACGTGGGCGTTCATATCAAGGTCATCAGGCCTCACCTGGAGTTCGGTCTCAAATTTGGAGAGGAGAGGTATTTTCATAAAGGAACAAGTATGTTTGAGTAACTGTGTCTGGGTTGCAAAACTCACTGGTAGAATTTGAAGAACCGCTAACAAACCGTTAAGCTCTAAAACGACTCTAATTGTAATAATATCCGATCACGATACACATTTCGTCTTCGCTGGTAACACCAAACCGTATATCCTTTTCCGATTCATTATTATACACAACTTCTGCTCTGTAGCCCTGCCCTGCTTCAAATCGAAGAGGAGGTGTGAATGTCTTGGACGGAGGATGATCCCAATCGTGATTCTCGTAGATCAGAGTTCCATCTTCGATTCCGCCCACGCGGTAAATTTTGAATGATTCCCCTCGTTTATGGGTGTGGGAACTGAGCATAAAGATGTTGCGAGGAAAGTTTTTCACCCATGTGTAGTTGACCGTCGTTTTTTGCTTTTTCGGCAAAAGGAAACCCAGGTAGTTATCGAAAACGGGCTGTCCAACTCGCGTGGAGTCCGTCCGAGATGTGGTATGGAGGTTTATGTACACCTGTCCTGTTGAAACAGTCGTTTTTGAGTTCACATAGTGAGAGTTGAAGTCGAACCCTTGTAAAGGGTCCAACGGAAGCACAACATCTGGGGGAAGCTGGTAGTCATAAACAGGAGTTTGAGAGCCGACGAATAATTGCCGTGCAACGCGAAATATTTCCTGGCCGGGGCTTGTCGGGTCGAGGTTTCTTACCTGGCCCTCAGTAAGATCAACAGCGCCGTATTTGTAGAGAATGAAATGATGGCTGCCGGGCCGCATTTTGATTTCAAATCTGTTGACAAACAACGAGTCAACATTGGAGATTCTTCCAAAGACAAAAATTTCTCGCTCGGAAACAGGGGAAATTGCGAAAGGTCGTACCTGAAGTTGTACCCCCTGGAGCGGAGGGTCCGGCGGGACGAAAGTGTCGTTGCTGACAACGGGGTCGGCAAGAAGTCTCTCATCTGCAACCTTGCCATCTTGAGGGGCTCCGTTTATGATCCACTGTCGGATAAACTCACGATAGTTCGACGCCAGAGGAGATACCGAATTTAGGGGCATTCTCCCTCCCATTTCGGTACTCGGTTGTTGTTCAAGCTTAAGAAAGAGGAAACTGCTGTCCGGATCGAGTGGTTTTATCCGCATATAACCAGCAGCGGCTGCGAATGCATTGGTCGGACCTATGTTGACAAGATTGCCAAATGACTTTCCCGGTTGGAGGCTGAGGCCTCCAGCACTGGTTTCAGCATTGTGGCAACCGGATGTTGAGCAGTTCTGGTCGAAAACAGACTGCTGGATTGACTCGAAGCTTGACGCCTCTTGGACTGGGTCAATAGGGATACCTTTCTCGCAGGACAAAACAAGCGTCAAAACAGGCGTGAATAATAAAATTTTTGACTTCAACGTTTCCTGGCACCAAGGGGATTCAAAGATGCAAGTAAAATTGGCTTATTTTGATGGGATTTGCAAGAAAAGAGAGCGCTTTCGTAAAAACAAAAGCGCCGACAAAACTGCTATCGGCGCCTCATCACTGCAGACTAATGCGAGCTTACTTCATCCCAAGGACAGCTTCTTTGGCTGCTTTGGCAACTCTGAATTTCACAACTGTTTTTGCAGGTATCTGGATTTGTTCGCCAGTAGCCGGATTTCGGCCCATGCGTGCCTTACGGTCTACGAGGACGAGCTTGCCTATTCCAGGAAGGGTAAATGAGTTTCTTGCCTCTCTGTAGGCAAGATTCGCAATTTCCTCCAAGACATTGACCGCGACCTTCTTCTTTAGGTCGAATTTGCTGGCCAAATGCGCAGCAACCTGGCTCTTGGACATTGCTTTTCCCATTTTGTTGATCCTTTATGATAGTGAGTTGATGAGGTTAGTTAAAGAGCGTTTTAAGAATCCTCTGGAACTTGCTTAATTTTTAGGACTTACGAGCCGAAAAACTCACAGCAGAAATATAACGTTTTCCTTAGAAAAGTCAACAAAAAAATCTCGAAATTTCTTAGCAATTATGCTGGTTTCGCAAATGTCGTGTAACCTATTGTTTCGTATTAAGTTATGGATCCATCGTGATCTCGAGAGAAATTGACAGTCTCAGCCTTGAAAGTGAACAGTAAAGCGTCTACTGAAGTCCGCAAAATGATTTGGCTCTCAAGGAATATTGTTGAATCGATAAATTCGAAAAAGCGAAGACACTTTCACAACTTTATTGGCTTCAACTCGGACACAAGACTTTCTAACAAACCTTGGATGAAAGAAAAGAATTTCATTGCCGCGCTTGAACTCCAGTCTCAAAGGAATGATGTGGCAACGCATTTCAAAACCAAAGCGAAAAGAAAAGGATTTTTTCATGATTTCTTCATGATCTATGCTTGTATTTAAACTTTTACTTCTTTACGTTAGTCACGTCTTGTTCAACCTTTCCAGATGATCTTCGCCCTAAGTTCCCATATTCCAGAAAAACTCTTTCCACATCGTGCTCCCAATTCAAACGAAGTTAACTTCATTGCGTAATTTCAAATCACTCAAATAACATTCATATGAAGGGGCTATTTATGAAGCTTGTTGCCAATGGTTTCATATTCTTGAGTTTGGTCATCTTACTCTTTTCAACTTCTGTCCTAGCTCAAGGAACTACCACAGCCACAATTTCCGGAATTGTGACTGACAAATCCGGACAAGGTCTTCCGGGCGCCAACGTCGTGGCCATGCATGTCCCATCTGGAGCAACCTATGGAGCACATTCACGTGAGGATGGCAGTTACAACCTCCCAAGCGTGCGCGCGGGTGGACCCTATACTGTCACAGCATCTTACATAGGCTATCAAAAACAAGAAAAACGAAACGTGACCTTGCCTGCATCTGAAAGTGTTCGCATGGATTTCCAACTGACTGAAGAGGCGATTCAAGCCGGCGAAGTCATCGTGGAAGTAAACCGGGCGAAGGAACGCCAAACGCCTGTAGCCTTTACCGACGTGGGAAAGGAACAGATCGATGAGCGCATTCACGGCCAGGATGCGCCGCTTCTTCTCAAGGGGACGCCGGGCCTCTACGCGTTTTCAACCGATGGCGTCGGTAATGGTGAATCAAAACTGTTTGTCCGTGGTTTCAACCAGAACTATGTTCAGGTTCTAATTAATGGCGTTCCGACAAATGATCCGGAGTCCAACTCAGTTTACTGGTCTAACTGGGGATCAGTTTCGTCTGCAGCCGCTTCGGTTCAGGTGCAGCGGGGAGCGGGTTCTTCACTTTATGGTGCTGGTTCTTTCGGCGGATCGTTTAACATCGTGACGGGTAGTCCGAGACCGCGAGCATTCTATGGAGTCAACTTAAACTTAGGAAGTCCGCAGAACACTCTCTATGGGGTAGAGCTCGGAAGTGGTCTGATCGATAATACCTATGCGCTCTCCTTCAAACTCGACCGAAAACTCGGCGAGGGCAATCGGCTTGGAGGGCGGTACGAAGGGTACAATTATTATCTTTCCGGATCCTGGTACATCAACAACCAACAATCGTTGAACTTAGTTTTGCACGGAGCTCCACAAGAGCACGGGTATTCATTTAGCAACGATATCAGTTATTTCAAATATTTCGACTACAAAGCGAATTCCGCACCATGGTTATGGACCGATGCGGTAAATAAACTGCCATCAAGTGCAAGCGGAAAAGCAAATTATGGCCTTACGGATGGAATTCGAGAACTCATGGCGCCGAACTACGTTACGCTAGCGCATAACCATTTCCACAAGCCACAAATCGAGCTTCATTATAATCACGCCCTAGGCGACGAATCAGCAATTCGCGCAACGTTCTTCTTTTCCAGGGGCCGCGGAGGAGGATCGAGCCTGAATAGTGCAGGAACCCCTTCGAACGTTCAGCGAGATCCCGACGGCTCAATCCGGGATACCGCAGTCATAAGAAATGTCTATCTGCGGACTGTAACTACTGCCACCAACAATGCATATCAGCGTGATAGTTATTCACTTCACCAACAGGGCGGGATATTAGCAAACTATGAGACAAGACTCAACGAGGACCTCAAGGTCACGCTTGGTGGCGAATTCCGATCGTGGACTGCCGACCATCCCGGCCATTTCACAAAC
>JACPSI010000027.1 GCA_016193365.1 Ignavibacteriales bacterium | reverse complement strand
CGTTCGCAGCCGGGTCCGAGATTTTTTTGCGACAGGTTTCAAATGTCGTAGATACAACGTCACCGCGTGCCTGTCTTCACTGTCACCGTTTGATTCGTCTCGAATTTCAGGCCCGGGACATCCTTGAAAAGCATTTTTGCTTCTTCGAGAGTCTTCGGCTGTGCTTTTGACACCTGCTTGAATTTTTCTTTGTCGGCGACCAGTTTTTCGAAATCGACATCGACCAGCGTAATCTTTGAGCCATCGCGAAAACTCGCGTTTGTCTCTTTAATATCGCCGTGCACTTCGACAATGCTCGTGAACCTCAGCCCCTTCAGCATTTCCATCATCATCGCCTCGGATGCGCTGTCCGCCTCTTCCGTTTCTTGCTCGGTCGTGTCCCGTTCCCACTCCCTCTGAGTTATCATAATGTCGAGGGTTGCAGGTTTTCCCTTCGTCATGCGGAACGTCATCACTTCCTCTTTCTTTTCTTCTTCCTGCATTCCTTGTCCCATGGACGGCGCTTTCTTGCCGGGGTCTTGCTGGACCTTCAGCGTGTTAACGTCTTTGAACGAATAAACTGCTTTGTATCCCTCGCCCCAGCGTTTTGCGATTTTCTCGGTGGAGACAAGTTTCACGCCGGGGCCCATTTGGAGAGCGCGCTTGTTCAGCTCGTCTTTGTCAATGACGGAAAACGGTTTCTGCTTTTGACTCGGGTCTTGAAACTGCGATTGTAACGATTTAATCTGGTCGATCATGGATTTACCCATGATGACGGTTTCTTCAACAGTTCCGCTGCCGTCGGGCTTTACTTTGACAGTAGTGGTGACCTCAAGGCACCCGGCCGCTACTAGCGCAACAAGGCTAACAACGAAAAATCGTGAGTATACTTTCATGGATTCCTTTCGAATGAGGTGGGAAGTGCGCCAATGTAGGCAACGAGTGTCAAAAAGGCAACCCGCAACCTTGTCAAGGTTGTCTTGAATACTCTTGACCTTGACAAGGTTGCACCGGAAATCAGGTAAAATCAGTACAGCATGTATGAGTTATAGCTTCCGGAGTCTTTGCTGGTCGGACCTCACTCCACGAGAGGATTCGGGGAACCCTCTCCTAGAGGAGAGGGTTTCGTGTTTATCTCTTTTTTCAGATTCAACTTTGTTCTTGGGAGGAAAAAGGCACCACAGACACCATGTCTTAAGCAAGTTTTAACAGAGCATGAGGGGCAACATTCACATGATTTATGTTGTGGGGTGAAGGTCTGACCAGGAATTACCTTTGGCCTCAGCGGAAACAAAAAAGGCCGTTCCATCTGTCGGAACGGCCCGCTCGTCAATACAGGATACAGCGTAATTACTGCATCGCAGTGGGAACCACGATATCGTTCTTCGTCGAATTCACGATCTCGAAAAGTTCCTGTTGCTCCTTTTCCGGGACCTTGAATTTGTCCAGTGTTGCCTTGAAATCATCGGCCATCGCTTTCCACTCTTTTTCCTTGATGTTCAGGTGTTTATGAGACTCCTTCATAGACCGGCCGGCGTATTTCTCGGGTCCGCCGGTAACCTGGCAGACAAGAGAGGTCACGCGAAATTTTAATCCAGCTTTTGGGACACGATCGCGCGCTTCTTTGATGGCAGTATTGGCGTTCAGGATATCATTGACCAGCAGTCGCTCGATAAAATCGTCGACCACGGTCGCAATCGCGTAGGTGCCTCCTAAACGTTCATACAACGACTTCTCTTTAGTGGACTTCTTTGCCGACTTTTCCTGAGCAACGGAAAGAGTTCCGAAACAAAGCAAAGAGAGGGCGGCAGCCAACGCAAAACTTCTGCGAAATAGATTTTCTGTTCTCATATACAAGCTCGTCCTTTCGATAAATTGTTCTTTCACTGCGCCTTTTTCCGGGGGTCATCTGCCGGATTGACATAATTAATTCCCCAAGGACCCATCCCATGGAGCTGGACGATGGTTTCAACCTTTGTGAAGGCAAAATGGCGCGTTCCCGTCAGCATGACCGCAAATCCGCCAACAGGAATTTCGTGACCTTTTGATTTGTCGAATGTTTCACCTAATCCCATATGGAACACACCCGCAATCACTGTGATGTGTTCATCGGCGGGGTGCCAGTGCGGCTTGATCTCGTAGTTGGCCGGTAACAGCAGTCGCATGGTAAACAGTCCTGCCTTTGTCGGATCGCCCTCAATCACAGCCATTTTTGCACCGGGCGGCACGGAGCCCGGCCCGTCTTTCCAGACAATATCCTTTGGAAGGACCATAATATGGTCTGTCTTTTCGTTTTGCATCTTTGCATGATTCTGAGCCCTCGATTCACCTGCAGAGATCACAAGCAATGCAACAGCCGCCGGAATGATGAAGTGTTTCATGTCTTTCTCCTCCTTTATTGGTTTGTGTGCTATTGATTCGTGAATGTTTGACAAGGTCGTCAGCAAGACTCGCTATCTTTTTGTCGCAGTAATCGTGATGGCGATCGCACCGTATTGATGCGCCGCGTTTTTCGTCGAATCACTGGGACTTTTCTCAAAATACTCTTGGTGAGTGTCGATGACCCGGACATCCTCAAAGCCGGAGGACCGAACGAGCTCCAGATATGATTCATAGGGCACTGCGCCAACAATACATTCAGCCCAGAGCTGAGGATTCATGCGGGACTTCTCGGAAATCTCTTTCTTGAGCACAATGTCGGAGATCTGAATGCGTCCGCCCCTCTTAAGTACGCGATAAATTTCAGCGAACGCTGCTTTCTTATCGGGCGACAGGTTCAAAACACCGTTACTTGTGACGACATCGACTGACGCGCTTGCCTGCAGTATCGATTCCGCGTTTCCTTGTATGACCTGTACATTGAGGACATGTGCACGTTCAATGTTCAACTGAGCTTTCTCGAGCATTGCGTCAGTCATATCAAGGCCGAGGACTTGTCCGGACGGTCCGACTTTCAAAGCAGCGATCAAAATGTCGGTTCCCGACCCACAGCCGATATCAAGCACGCGATCTCCAGGGCGGATGATGTTTCCTTTGAACGGATAACCAACGCCGGCGAAAGATTCAACAGCCGTAGTGGGAATTGCATCGAGCTCTTCGGCAGGATAGCCTACGAATTCACAAGCCCAACGTCCCGTGGGGAAATGAAACGTTTTTGTGGGGCACGAGGCAACCTCGGTGTACATATCCTGCACCGCGCTGAAGATCCGGTTCCGCAACTCTTCTTTGTTCGCTGTTGGAGCAACGATCGGCATTGCAGTCCTCTTCTAATCTCTTCTGGAATAATTGTCAGAACTGGTCGAGCAACGTCTCTACGCGTTTGCGCACTTTCTGAGAATGCACGTTCACATTGAGCTTGCGAAGACGGGATTTGAGAAGTCGTTCGAACTCGACACGGTCGAAACAGTGACGACACGTTTCGAGATGATGCTCAAGCTCAATACGGGCTTTTCCACGTAAATGGTCGTCGATGAAGTCGAACACTCGAGAGAGTGCTTCTTCGCAACTAATGGGTTGAATGCTGCGTTTGGATTGTTTCATGGCGATGGGCTTTCCGTAGAATGATACCAAGGTCCTGTGCGTGGTGCCACAGTTTCTTCTGTAACAGTGATCGTCCGCGCGCAAGTCGGCTGCGCACAGTTCCAAGAGGGATCTGTAAAATGTTCGCGATCTCCTGATATCTCATTCCTTCCACATCGGAGAGGACGACGGCGATTCGAAATTCGGCCGGGAGGGATTCGATTGCTTTTTGAATGTCTTCATCCAAAAATTTGTTCATGATTTCACGTTCAGGGTTTCCCCACCAGAGCAAAAACGGTTGAGAGATTTGTTCGAAGAGAGAGAATTGATTTTGCTTGTCGTTTTCGATCTCATCGTATTCCACATGCGGATGGCGCGCCTTTGTTCTCTGCTGGGAAATGAACATGTTGCTCAAGATTCTGAGGAGCCAGGGTTTTATCCGTGATCTGTCTTTTAACGAACGATACGACTCGCAAGCCTTGCCAACAGTTGCTGCGACAAGCTCCTCGGCAGCATTTTCGTCGTGACAAAACGAAAGCGCAACTCGATGGAGGTCATCGACCAAAGGCATGAGCACTTGTCTGAGCTCTTCCTTTTCTTTTCTCGAAAGAATGTTCATCAATTGGGGGCCATTAACATGACGCCATGGAGGTTAGTTGGTTCCCGAAAACATAGAGTAAGTAGGAACAATTGTCAAATGTAAAAATGGTTTGAAAAAAGGGCTGTTTTTCAATACTTTCCAGAGCCTCGGTTTGAGGAAACTCCTATGCTCTTCAAACAATTCCAACATGAAGAAGGCGCATGCCTTTCCTACGTCATCGGTTGCACAAGGACCGGAATGGCCGCCGTTGTTGATGCACAACTAGACATTCGGCCCTATCTGCAGTACCTCTCAAGTCATAACCTCAAACTGACGCACGTCTTTGAAACGCACTCGCAAGCAGACCACCTCTCAGGAGCAAAACAACTTTCGGAGACAACAGGCGCTACCGCACATTTCTATGAATCTGTCAAAGCGAAATTTTCCGTCAAGCGTCTTAAAGACGGTGAAGAGCTCAGCGTTGGCAACATTCTTCTGAAGGTTTTGCACACACCAGGCCACACACCAGACAGCATGAGCATCATTGTCACCGACACAACGAGGACAAAAGAACCATGGTTTGTCCTGACGGGTGACACGTTGTTTGTCGGCGATGTGGGACGGCCGGATCTCCACGGAAGTCCGGACGATCTTTATGAAAGCGTTTATCGAAAACTCATGAAATTGCCGGATACTCTTGAAGTCTATCCAGCCCACTACGCCGGGTCCGTGTGTGGAAAAGCGCTGAGCCCCAAACCCAGTTCCACCATCGGCTTCGAGCGGAGATTCAATCCAGCCCTCCAATTCAAGTCGAAAAGCGAATTCGTTGCTTTTGTCCTATCTGACCTGCCTGTCCAGCCTCCTAGGTTTGAAAAAGTGCGGCAGTTTAATCTTGGATTTCTTACGGAGCCTCCAATCGAAAAAACATTCGACCAGAATTCTCTGGAAATGACCGTGGAAGAGTTTAAACAAAAACTCGACCGCGGCGAAAAACTGTTTTTGCTTGACGTGCGCGAGCCTGTTGAGTTTCAAATCGCCAACATCGGCGGCCACCTGATTCCGCTGCGGCAATTGCCTCAGCGCATGAAAGAGCTCGACCCTAACCGGGAAATGGTGGTTTATTGCCACACAGGAAACCGCAGCAGGCGTGCTGTCGAGTTTCTTTATGAAAATGGCTTTAAGAACGTGAAAAACCTCATCGGGGGAATCGAAGCCTGGTCGCGCAGGATTGACCCGAAAGTGCCAAGGTACTAGGACTTCAGAAGTCTATAAAGCACTCAAAGGACTTCGGAAGTCTACAATGGCCAAAAGCGAAAGTCAGACTTCTGAAATTCAAATCAAAAGGCCAAGAAAAATTTCCGAAGTCCAGGGAAAAAAGCTCATATCAGCCTAAACTCTCATGCAAACCAAATTTCAGCCCACGACGGCTATAGTTTTTCTTTCAATTCTCTTTGGCTCTTTTGCTGATGCTCAAACCCCCAAGCCCTCCCGCGGCTGGCTCACGGTCGACACCATCATGCGCGACCCGAAGTGGATAGGCACATCACCCGATAACGTGTATTGGTCGGAGGACGGTGAAAAGATTTACTTCGAGTGGAGGCGGGATGGAGACGAAGGCGACTCACTCTATGTCATGAACGCTGATGGAGGGCAGGCACGACGAGTAACCATTGAAGAGCGCAGGAAACTTCCCTCGCGTTTCGGCAATTACACAAAGGACTGGGCCAAGAAGACATACGTCCGCGATGGAGATGTCTATGTGCTCGATATTCGCAGAAACGCTGAAACCCAATTGACGCAAACTGTCGCCGGAGAATCCAATCCGCGATTCACCTTCGATGAGCGCAAAGTAACGTTTGAACGGGATGGAAACCTGTTTTTGCGAAACCTCGCGACCGGTGCCGAGATTCAGCTAACGAATCTCCGAAGCGGCTCGCGACCGTCGGAGCCGAAGAGGACCGAGCTGCAGAAAGCCCTTGAGGGTCGGCAAACGGAATTGTTCGATGTGCTGAAGAAGCGAAAGGATGATCGCGAGGCGCAGAAAAAACTCCAGGAATTCCTCGAACTGAAAAAGCCAAAGACATTTTATCTCGACCAGAAGAATGCTTCAGGATTTTTACTTTCTCCCGACGAAAAACATGTAACGCTTGTGCTCTCAGAATCTCAAAGCGCAGCAAAGCGTACGATTGTGCCCAATTATGTCACAGAAAGTGGATTCACTGAGGACATCAACGCACGGACGAAAGTCGGCGAACCGACCACGATATTCGAGTTTTTCGTGTATAACATCGGCCTCGACTCGATGATGACCGTGAAACCGGATTCGATTTCTGGACTCATCCCCACTAAGTCTCCAGCAGATACGTCAAAAACGAAGCCAAAGCCACGGCCTGTTTCGTACAATGGCCCGTATTGGTCCCATGACGGCAAAAGTGCGTTCGTGCAGGTTTTCTCTCAGGACAATAAAGACAGGTGGATCGTCGCGCTGGATGTCGAACAAGCAAAGTTTAGTACCGTGGTTGAACGGCAGCATGATGATGCGTGGATTGGAGGGCCGGGAGTTCGATTTGGAAGTGTCGGTTGGATGCCGGACAACAAGCGTGCGTATTTTCAGTCCGAAGCCGACGGCTGGTCGCATCTCTATACTGCCACGATTGATGGAAAAACTAAAACACAGCCGACGAAGGGGAAATTTGAAATCTACCAGCCGATGATGTCGAGGGACAAGAAGCGCTGGTACTTCACATCGAACGAAGTTCACTTCGGAGAGCAGCATTTCTACTCTATGCCGCTGGAAGGAGGTTCAAGAACGCGCATCACGTCAATGGAGGGAAGAAATCAGGCTATACTTTCTCCAGACGAAGACAGGATTGCCATGCTCTACTCTTTCAGCAATAAGATGCCGGATCTTTACGTCATGGAGAACCGAGCCGGGGCGAAAGCAACACGGTGGACAGAATCAGCTTCCGCTGAGTTTTCCTCGTACGACTGGCGAGTACCGCACGTCTTGACGTTCAAAGCGCGGGATGGCGTGGATGTTCCTGCGCGTCTCTATAAACCAGAGAAACCTAACAGCGCAGCGGTTATTTTTGTCCACGGCGCTGGATATTTGCAGAATGCGCACAAATGGTGGAGCAGTTATTTCCGAGAATATATCTTCCATAATCTTCTCATAGACAAAGGCTACACCGTCCTTGACATCGATTATCGTGCAAGCGCAGGCCTTGGCCGCGACTGGCGAACGTCGATTTATCGCTTCATGGGAGGAAAAGATCTCGATGACCAGGTGGACGGGGCGAAGTGGCTTATGGAGCAACATGGAATTGACGCAAACCGAATTGGAATCTATGGTGGCTCGTACGGAGGCTTTATTACATTGATGGCGCTGTTTACACAGCCCGATGTTTTCGCGGCCGGAGCGGCGTTACGGCCTGTTACCGACTGGGCGCACTATAATCATGGCTACACGTCGAATATCCTGAATATCCCGCAGGAAGACACCGTCGCGTACCATCGCAGCTCGCCCATTTACCATGCAGGCGGTCTTAAAAAACCGCTCTTAATTTGTCACGGTATGGTCGATGTCAATGTCCATTTTCAGGATGCTGTGCGGCTCGTTCAACGGCTCATCGAATTAAAGAAAGAGAATTGGGAACTGGCAGTGTATCCTGTCGAAGACCACGGCTTCCGCGAGCCTTCAAGCTGGACGGATGAGTACAAGCGAATTCTGAAGCTGTTCGATAGCCATTTGATGAAATAATCACCGTTTGGAATGTCGCAATCTTAATTGCGGCTCAACACAAAGCGTCAATAAGGATTGACGCAAACCAATCAGGGTTTGGAATGTCGCAATCATTATTGCGACACACGTGCATGAGCGTCAATAAAGATTGACGCAGACCAAACATTGACCTCGAGGGTGAGGTCAAAAGCTGAACCCATAAACTCGTTTTAGGAGAACCAATGCATAGACTTCTCGCAGTTCACTTTTGTGTTTCGCTTTGTCTAAGCCAGGAAGCAAAAGGACAACCTTCCATCGTTGCAGTGAAGGCGGGAAGATTCATCGATGTTGTGAACGGAAAAGTGCTGGAGAAACAAATTATTCTCATTGAAGGCGAGAAAATCAAGGTCGTAGGTGTCGACGGAAGCGTTCAAATTCCCATAGGTGCGACGGTAATCGACCTCAGTGACGCGACGGTGATGCCAGGTTTCATCGATTGCCATACGCACATTGTTTTACAGCTCGAGCGATACGACGACCGTTTTCGAAAATCCCCGATTGACGCGGCCGTGTCGGCCCATATCTTCGCCAAACGCACACTCGAAGCCGGGTTCACAACCTGTCGCGATGTAGGCTCCGGAGAATTCATCGACGTCGCGCTAAAAAAAGCAATCAATGAGGGAAAAATTGTCGGGCCAAGACTTTTTGTTGCAGGACATGGTCTCTCTGTGACGGGCGGACATGGAGATCTCTCCGGATATTCTCCCTATCTCAAGTTTGAAAATTTTAACGGTGTCGTTGACGGCGTCGATGAAATCCGAAAGAAAATCCGGTGGAATGTGAAATACGGAGCTGACGTCATCAAGTTTACGGCGACGGCGGGTGTTTTGAGCGAGGAGGAATCGGTCGGCGCACAGCAATTCTCATTTGAAGAAATGAAGGCGATTGTGGAGGAGGCAGCCATGTGGGGCAAAAAAGTGGCGGCGCATGCTCATGGCGCGGGTGGGATCAAAACGGCTGTCCGTGCCGGCGTGGCTTCCATTGAACATGGAAGCCTGTTGGATGACGAGGGTATCACGCTGATGAAGCAAAAAGGAACGTACCTTGTCCCGACTGTCATCGCGGGTGATGCCGTGGAGAAATACGGAAAACAATGGGGGCTGCCTGAAAAACTGATGGAAAAAGCGCGTTCCATCAATACAAAAAAACGAGAGAGCTACAAAAAGGCAATCAAGATGGGCGTGAAGTTTGCTTTTGGCACGGATGCCGGGGTTTTTCCTCACGGGATGAACGGCCAGGAATTCAAGCTGCTCACGGACCTCGGCATGACGCCGATGCAGGCAATCCAGTCGGCGACCACCGCCGCCGCGGATTTGTTGGGACAATCAGATAAAATCGGCAGTCTGGAGCCGGGCAAATACGCAGACCTTGTTGCGGTCAAAGCGGATCCGCTGAAGGACGTCTCGGTGTTGGAAAAGGTGTCGTAGGAGCAGACATGTCTCGCCCATGCATGGAGAACAATTGAAATCAAAATACAATCCGGTTATTCACAACCGTCGTTCGATTCGCCTCCGAACATTCGATTACGCATCTCCGGCGGAATACTTTGTTACAATCTGTACTTCCAATCGAGAGTGTTTCTTCGGAGAGATTGAGGATGGACAAATGATGTTATCGCAGGTCGGTAGAATTGCTGAACAATGCTGGAGGGGTGTGCCGGTTCATTTTCCAAATGTTGAATTGGATGAATACGAGGTCATGCCGAATCATGTACATGGCATTGTGAGATTTAGATACCGGCGTAGGGACGTTCAATTGAACGTCCCTACAAAGGATCCTCAACGTTTGTCGCCGAAGAAAGGCACCTTGTCTGTTTTGTTAAGAACGTACAAGGCCGCCGTGACAACCATTTGTCGCGAACAGGCGTTAACGGATTTTGCGTGGCAATCCCGGTTTGCCGACCGTGTCATTCGAGATGGAAATGACCTAAATCGAATCAGGAGATATATCAAAGATAACGTAAAGAATTGGGAGAACGACGAAGAGAATCCGCGATTTTTTGCGGAGAAAAATGCTAAACGACAGACATAACATGAAAACCAAGAATTCCAAACTCGCCTTATCCACACGCGCCATTCACGGCAACAAACTCTACGCCTACAAAGGCCCCGTCTCGTTGCCGATTTACCAGACCTCAACATACAGGTTTGAATCCTCGGATGACGCAATTCGCTACGCCAAGGGAGACCCGAGCGTGTATGTCTACACGCGATACCATAATCCGACGGTGCATGATGTGGAAGAAAAACTCGCATTGATGGAAAACGCAGAATCGGCGGCACTGTTTTCATCGGGCATGGCTGCAATTTCAACGGCAATAATGGCAATAACGAAATCGGGCGATGAGATTATCAGTACGCCCGCGCTGTACGGAGGCACATACCGGTTTTTCCGGGATGAGCTCCCGAAACACGACATCAAGGTTAGCTACGTAGAGCCGGAACAACCGGACAAGATTTCAAAGCTTGCCACATCGCGAACAACAATTGTCTATTTCGAGACTCCCACGAACCCTACGCTGGACATTGTCGACATCAAAGCGATTGTTGAACAAACAAGAAAGGCCGAGAAAAAAACCGATCAGAAAATCACCGTCATGATTGACAACACGTTCGCGTCGATTATCAATCAGGATCCCTTCGCGATGGGCGTCGATGTTGTCGTGGAGAGTGCAACGAAGTATCTCGGCGGCCACAGCGATATCATGGCCGGAGTCGTGATCGGGAAGGCCGATTATGTCAAGCAAGTCAAAGGGCTGGCAAAACACTTTGGCGGCTGTGCGGACCCGTTTGCAGCATATCTTTTATTCCGAAGCCTCAAGACATTCGAGCTGAGAGTTCGAAAACAGAATGAAAACGCTCACGCATTGGCAAGAGCATTGGAAAAACATCCGCGCGTAAATTGCGTTTTATACCCCGGACTTCCCTCGCACCCCAAACACCATCTTGCGAAAAGCCAGATGTCCGGTTTCGGCGGTATGGTCACGATTGAGGTCAAGCCGTCGAAGAAACTTACGCCCGTCGAGGCCGCGGCAAAGGTTTGCGACACACTCACAATAGCCGTCAACGCAATGTCGCTGGGCGGGACAGAAACGCTTGTGAGCATTCCTGTGTACTCGTCTCATGTTTTTATGAAAGACGAGGAACTGGAGAAACACAGTGTTACGCCGGGGATGATCAGGATCTCCGTTGGCGTGGAAGGAGTTGAAGACCTCGTTGCCGATTTCAAGCAGGCGTTGGACGAGATTTGATGTTCAGTGGACTTCACGACGAATGAGATAAAAGATTTTCTTGCCCGCCGCCGCCGTGTCGAAGTGGCAGATTTTTCCCTCACACGAGCGGGCGTCCTTGTTCCTCTCTTTCGAAAAAAGAATGAATGGTATTTGCTGATGACGAAACGTTCGGAGGAAGTCGAGCACCACAAAGGCCAAATTTCCTTTCCCGGTGGGGCTGTCGACTCGGACGATAAAGACATTATCGCAACAGCTTTACGTGAGGCAGAAGAAGAAATCGGTCTAAGGGCGAGGGATACAGAAATTCTGGGGCTTCTTGATGACCATATGACACCGACTGGGTTTATGATAACACCGGTTGTTGGATTTCTAAAAGAAATTCCAAAGCTTGCACCCAGGCAGGAAGAAGTTCTCGAAATTCTTGAGGTTCCTGTTTCCCTCTTCCTCGACTCAAAAAAAGAACGAGTGGAAAAAAGAGAACGGCTTGGAGAGGTCATCGATGTTTATTTCTACGATTTCGGCAAGCACGAAATCTGGGGAGCCACTGCGAGGATCAGTCGGGATTTTTTGCGGGAGATAGCCGATTCAAAAAAGCCTTTGTAAATCGGCCGATTCTTGAGTATATTAAGGAAATGTTAGATATCAATCAGGAGAGTTGAATGCCCCAGCATAAATCAGCAATGAAACGGGTTCGTCAATATGCCCGTCGGGAAGTGCGTAACAAGGCCAACATTTCGAGGATGAAAACGCTCATTAAGAAGGTGCGGGCCGCGAAAGCAAAAGACCAAGCTTCGGTCGCTCTAAAAAACGTGGTAAAGTTCCTCGACCAGCTTGCTGCAAAAGGCGTGATTCATTTCAACAAGGCCTCGAACCAGAAATCGAAGCTCACCAAGTTTGTCAACGCAATGAAGTAGCCGTTTTGTGCGTCATCTGAAAATGCAAAAGCCTGATCAGCGATCAGGCTTTTGCATTTCCAACCATCCCAAATCCATCAATCCATCAATCCATTAATCCACATTCCATCTCCCCCCTCTACCCGCCCTGTTGTTTCTTCTGTTCCTCTAATTCCTGAATTCGCTTCTCGTACTTTTCTTTTTCCGCCGGTTTATTGATAGCAAGCGTCTTATACGCCTTGATGGCATCGTCATACCAGCCTTGCTTTGCGTAGATTTCGGCCAATGTTGGCGTAACGAACCCGGTGCTCGCCGGAGATTCCGATTCACTCGCGGTGACCGTTGATTTGTCAGAAAGATTAATCACCGGAGTGATCTTTTTTGCTCCTTGCAGTTTCTGCGTGAGTTCTTCGATTTCATTTGGCGGTTGTGGAGTCGGAGGGGTGTCGACAGGAGGCGAAGGCATGCCGCCTAAGTACTCTTCCAAGGACATCGTATTCTCAGTCCCTGACCATTCGGCGCGCATCCGGGATGCATATTGCTCGAAAGATTCTTCTTCGGAAGCGGGAGCCAACCCGGTGAAGGGTTGTTCGGCAGGAGTTTCTGCCGGCGGTGGATTTTCTACCGTTGGCGGAGCTTCAAAACCTGCAAATGGCGAGGGCGGTTCAGCGACGGGCGCCGCAGTTTCCGCAGCCGGGGTGTCTGTCGGCGGCGAGCCTCCAAAACCAAACGCATCCGCCGATTGGCCTGCAGCTTCAAAAGCTCCTGTTGGCACTGATGTTGCAACTGGCTCCGGCGCAGGCGGCGGAGTTTCTGTCAAAGTCAGCCCGAATGCGTCCGCTGCGCTTGGCGCTTCAGCGGCGGTCGAGGGTGTTTCCGGGAGTGGTGTAGACTCTTTGGGGGATTCTGCTTGTGCAGGTTCCGGAGGCGCTTCCGCTACCAGTGCCGGTTGTGAAGGCACAACGAGTTTTGCTTTTGGCTTGACGGTCTTTGTAGCGGTTGCCTCCTGCTGAGGCAATTCGCCCGGAGGAGACGGAATGTCCGTCAGAAACTTGTTGATTGTCACGTTCATCGGCAGGAACTCGCGCACGACCTCAAGCTCACGTCGCGCTTCGGCGCTCATGTTCATTGTGAGCAGCACTTTTGCCTTAATCAAATGTCCGGTCGTGTAAAACGGGAAATGCGCGATGCCTTCGTCGCAGACACGCAAAGCATCCTGCGCGCGCCCTACGAGGAGGTAATAACTTGCCAGCTGGGCGAAAAGCGGGGACTTCGACTCGGGACCGACTCGTTGTTCGAGAAGAGAAAGCTTTTGTTGAACGGTTTCGGGCATTAAGACCGTTGTTTAATCGTGGCTGAGTTTTCGGGCAGCCAGCGCATGCTTGATGGAAAGAACCGCAACGGATGAAAAACCGAAGAAAAACAAGAGCTGAAACGGCACCGCTGCAATTTCTAGGAAGTATAATGAAGAAATTACGCCGAAGAAGCAATAGAAAGCAAGGGCAATTTCAACAACAACCATCCAATCGATTTTCTTCCCGACGTATTTTTTATCGAGCCAGGAATCTTTTTTTTCCTTAATGGCATACTTGGGTGTCCGGATAAATTCGCTTTTTTTCCGAAAGAGCCCTTCAAAAACCGCACGCGAATTATTGACCGCAAACCCCATGCTGGCTGCCATAAAGAGCGGAAACAGAAGAATACGTCGCCGCCAGTCAGGGTACACGGATTTCTGCGAGAACAGATAGAAAAGGAATGAACCGACAAACGCCAGTACAAACACCGACATCAGCGAGAAATACAATTCGTGGCCGCCTTGCTGCTTGATGTACATCAGAGGAACGTTCAGGATTCCTGCAAGGAGGATAAACGGAAACACGATGTTGTTCGTCAGGTGGAATGTCGAGTGCAACTTTACACGAAGCGGTATGTTGGACCTCCACACCGTGGGAAGCATTTTTCTTGCGGTCTCGATAGCTCCCTTTGTCCAGCGGAACTGCTGAGATTTCAGGGCGTTCACTTCGGCGGGAAGTTCCGCGGGGGACGTGACATCGTTGAGATATTTGAACTTCCATCCCTTGATCTGGGCCCGGTAGCTTAAGTCGAGGTCTTCCGTTAAGGTGTCGCTCTGCCAGTTTCCGGCATCTTCAATACACCGACGCCGCCAGATGCCGCCCGTCCCGTTGAAGTTGATGAAATAGCCGGCCTTGTTTCTCACAGCCTGTTCCATCACGAAGTGTCCGTCCAGTGCGAATGCCTGAGTGCGTGTCAGGAACGAATAGTCGTCGTTCAGGTGTTCCCATCTCGTTTGCACCATGCCAACTCGTTGGTCTGCAAAGTACGGAAGGGTGTTCAGGAGAAAATCACTTCGCGGGACAAAATCTGCGTCAAAGATGGCAATGAATTCACCCCTGGCCTGGGCAAGGCCTGTTCTCAACGCCCCCGCTTTGAAACCTGCCCGGTCATCGCGTCGGATGTGCTTAATATCGAAACCAAGTGACCGGTACTTTTCCACCGAAACCTGAATGAGATGCACGGTCTCATCTGTGGAGTCGTCGAGAACCTGAACCTCAAGCTTGTCTTTCGGATACTCCAGGTTGCACACCGCATCGATGATGCGGTTCACCACATAAAGCTCGTTAAAAATCGGAAGCTGCACAGTAACGACAGGTCTCCCGACCAGCGAGGGAACGTCGGCGGAAGTCTTGCGCTGTTTCAAGTAATGGTAGACCATCACGAAGCCGTGCGCGCCAAACGTGAACAACATGAGAAGGGAAATGAAATACAGCGTGAGGACAAAATCACTAAAAAAAGGGTTTTCGACAATTTCCTGGCGAAAGAAGAATGCTAAGACCATAATGAATTTACCATCCTGCGACTGTTTCGTTGAGTATGTCTTCTGTGAGTTTGCGAACCGCTTCCTGAATACCCTCGTTGCGTTGCGTTAGCCCGCCGCCCGAGGGATAATCTCCCCAGCTGCTGAAATCCCGCTCCCACACTTTTTTTCGAAGCTTCAAATCCTGGAATGTCATGTGCACTGTAACCGTGATACGGCGCGTTGCAACTTGTTCTCCCGCCTGAACGACACTTGGGGCATCCTTCACATCTGTAATCACACCTTCGAGGATGGAGTCAGCGCTTCCCCTGTCTGCCATCTCCAAAGTGTTGTCATTGAGAAACCGTTGTACGAGCTGAGTGGAGAACTGTTCTCGTAAGGCCGGGTCGCCGTAACCGCTCTGGTCTTCAACAATCGGAATTGCGATCGTCTTGAGGTGCGGTGGAACTGAACCCCCTTTGAAGGAATAAACACAGCCCACCAGAATGAGGAGTGCGGAATGTGGAACGAGGAATGTCGTGAGGATTCGCTCTTTCTTCCGCAATCCACGATTCGCAATCTGCATTATTGCAACCCAAACTCTTTGATTTTTCTGTAGAGTGTCCGCTCGCTGATATTGAGCTCTCGTGCTGCCAGGCGCCTGTTATTACGGTTTCGCTCAAGTGCATTCATGATCATCTTGCGCTCCATTTCATCGAGCGTAATTGAACCGTTGCCGTTTGTGGGCTCGGTGCCCACCGTCGTTGCCGCGTCCGGCCGCAGGACCGGCCGATGCCTGAGAAGCTGCTTTACTTCTTCGATGTTTGCCTTTAACTCGATAAGGGCACGATAAATAAGCTCCCGCTCAGCCTGTTCCGTCGTTCTGTTGACGATCATGGGCAGGTTGCGGTCCGCCATTGTTTCGCGATGCAAATATTTTCGCACATCGTCGGCGGTGACTTTCTTCCCTTTTTCAAGGACAAGCATGCTTTCGATGACGTTCCGGAGTTCCCGGATGTTCCCCGGCCAGTCGTAATTCATAAGAAGTTCGGTGGCATCTTCTTGGAAGCCCTGGAAGCGCACATCGTTTCGTGAAGCAAAATCCTTCACAAACTGTTCAACCAACAGAGGGATATCTTCTTTTCGGTCGCGCAACGCGGGGACGTGAATATTGACTGACCTCAGTCGGAAGTACAGGTCGGGCCTGAAACGTTTCTGCTGAACTTCGTCGTCAAGAACTTTGTTCGTGGCGGCAAGAACGCGGACGTCAGTCCTGCGCGCGGTCGACGCCCCGACGCGGTTAAACTCGCCATTCTCCAGCACCCTCAACAGCTTCACCTGTGTTGCCAGAGGCATTTCGCCAATTTCATCGAGAAGGATGGTGCCTTCATCGGCGATTTCGAAATATCCCTTTCGCGTTTCCACAGCGCTGGTAAAAGACCCTTTTTCGTGGCCGAAAAGTTCGCTCTCGATCAACCCTTCGGGAATGGCTCCGCAGTTCACCGTCACCATCGGCTTTTTCGCCCGTTTGCTTGCAGCATGAAGGGCACGGGCAATGACTTCCTTGCCGACGCCGCTTTCGCCCGTAATCAACACCGTGATGTCGGTCGGGGCGACCTGCTGGATAACCTCCACAATTTCCTTGATTTCCAGCGACTGGCCGATGATGCCGTGCTGTTTTTTGAATGATTCCCTGTCCAATTCTCTCTCCCCGCTGTTGTTACCTCGTCACCACGATGGATTCCAGCTTGAATTTCTTTCGGATCTCGTCCGAAAAGCGGGCAGCGTCTTCTTTCGTTTGAAACTCGCCGACCCAAACTCTGTGGATCTTTTTTCCTGCGGCGGTATGCGTGAAAATGTTGGAGAGATAGCCCTCTGTTTCAAACTTGGACCGCAGCTCCTCGGCGTTTTGAAACGTTGAAAACGCACCAACTTGGACTGTAAACTTTGATGTAAACTTCGGAACGGGACCCTCTGTCTTTACTTCGACGGGTTGTTCCTGTGTAACAACAGGCTGCTCCGTTGGCGCTGATTTCTCTGCAGCATATGCGCTGAAGGGATACTCTTGCTTCAATTGTGCAAGTTTCTGGTCGGCTGTTTTGTATAAACCCACAGAATAGTAGTACTGATAGAGCTTGAACAATGCATCGTCCGCCCATTCGTTTTTCGGAAAATTGTCCACAATGCTCTGGTAGATTTTTGCCGCCTCAGCTCCGTCCGTCGTCAACACACCCTGCAGGTAGAGCACGCCCGGGTGATTCTGGAAATTCGTCATCAGCGTCGGCAACTCGGACTTGACGGATTCGACCTGGCCGCGCTCGATCATCTCCAACCGTCGTTGAATATCCGGTTCGTTGCCGGGTGACTGGGCGTTCGCAAACGCGAACCCGATCGCGACATGAAAGAGAAACTGTCCTAATTTCATTCTCCACCCTTTCACATCAGTTATGGGAGATTTCGTTTCCAAAAAGGGTAGCCGAATTCGCGTTCTGAATGTTTACGCGAACGTATTCTCCGACGCCCGACCCATTCTTCGGAAAAACAACCATCTTGTTCGTGTCTGTTCGTCCACAAAAGTCGTCCGGAGATTTCTTGCTGTCGTCCTCGACGAGCACCTCGACTGTTGTTCCGACGAGTTCGCGATTCTTGCGGAGTGAAACCTCACGTTGAAGTTCAATAATCTCGTTGAGCCTGTCGGTCTTCACTTCGTCCGGGACATCATCGCCCATATGCCACGCTTTCGTGTTTTCACGCGGAGAATATTTGAACGTGAACGCGCCGTCATACTCGACCTGCCGTAGGAGGTCGAGTGTCATTCTATGGTCGTCGTCTGTTTCTGTCGGAAAGCCTGAAATAATATCCGTCGAAAGGCTCACGCCGGGGATTCTGTCTTTGATGCGGGCGACAAGCCTGAGATAATGGTTCGCGTCGTACGTGCGATTCATGAGTTGCAGGATCCGGTCCGAGCCCGACTGCACCGGCAAATGGATGTAGTTGCAGATGTTCGAATGTGCCGAGATGGTCTCGATCAACTTGTCCGACATATCCTGGGGATGCGAGGTGGTAAACCGAACTCGCAGGGAACTGTCCACGCGTGCCACGCCGGCAAGCAAGTCGGCAAAATCATTATCGCCGTCGCGATAAGAATTCACGTTTTGGCCGAGCAAGGTTACTTCTTTGAAGCCGCGCTGGACAAGTTGTTCGACTTCCTTCACAACTCCTGCAAGGGACCTGCTGCGCTCCCGCCCACGGGTGAACGGCACAACGCAGAACGTGCAGAACTTATCGCACCCTCGCATGACCGAAACCCAGGCGCTGATCCCGTCGGTGCGCAAAGGAACAATGTCGTCATAGTTTTCCACGCGGGATAGCCGGACGGCAATTCCTTTCTCTCCAGAGAAGGCATTCTCGACCAGCTGGGGAAGTCTCCGATACTCGTCGGGGCCGACAACGAGGTCGACGTGACTTTCCGACTCCATGAGATCCTTCCGAAGACGCTCTGCCATGCATCCTAAAACGCCAACGACAACACCCGGCTTTGTCTTTTTGCGATTCCTGAAAGTCCCCAGCCGCCCATAAATGCGTTCCTCGGCATTCTCGCGGACGGCACAGGTGTTCACGAAAATGACGTCTGCTTTCACCATGTCATCGGTCCTATCATAGCCGGCATCGTGCATCACGCGAAGCACCACTTCGCTGTCTGCGACGTTCATTTGACAGCCGTATGTCTCTAAGTAAACGTGGCGTTTTTGAGTCATCGTGAGGGATAAAAATGTAATGAAAAAATGTCAGACAACAAAATAGATTAATCTGTTTTAATCTTCAAGTTTTGCTTGAGGTTGTGGGCGGAAAGAGTTTCGACGTTGCCAAATCGTCAGCCCTCATGAGCCAGGATTTAGGGATTGATTGCACACTTAACCTCTTGTATATTTGTGCACGAATTCTCACCACATAAGGCCTCATGGCAGCGCTCGTCGAAGGCATCAAAGCAAAAGCAAAAAAACTGAAAAAGCACATCGTTCTGCCGGATGCAACTGATGAGCGGACGATAAAAGCTTCGCGGATTTGCGTGGACGAAGGACTTGCGTCGATCTCGCTTATCGGAGATGAGCAAGAGATTCGGTCCAAAGCGCAGAAACTTGGAATCAACCTGGAGAAAATCCGTGTTGTCGACCCGGAAAAGTCGGATAAGTTAAGCGATTTTTCTCACATCTATTTCAATTTGCGGAAGTCGAAAGGCGTCACAATCGAAGAGGCGCAACAAACAATGCACAGACCGCTTTTCTTCGGAGCGATGATGGTGCGAGAAAACACGGCAGACGGGAGCGTTGCCGGTTCGCTTTCGACAACTGCTGACGTTTTGCGCGCAGCCATCCATTGCATCGGCGTTGCAGAAGGAATCAGCGTGGTGTCGAGTTTTTTCCTGATGATTTTTCCTTACACGACGTACACGTTTGCAGATTGTGCCGTTGTTCCAGATCCGACGGCCGAGCAGCTGGCCGATATCGCCATCGCCTCCGCAGAAAACCACCGCAAATTGACGGGTGAAGAAGCGCGGGTAGGTATGCTCTCGTTTTCCACGCGAGGAAGCGCGGAGCACGCCCTTGTTGAAAAAGTCCAGAAAGCGACGGCGATTGCCCGAAAAAAAATGCCCGGGCTCAGCGTGGATGGCGAGCTTCAGCTGGATGCGGCGATTGTCCCTTCCGTTGCAAAACAAAAAGCTCCGGACAGTAAGGTGGCAGGTAGCGCAAATGTGCTCGTTTTTCCGGATCTCAATGCGGGAAATATCGGTTACAAGATTGCACAACGGATGGGCGGCGCGGAAGCTCTTGGCCCGGTCGTTCAAGGGCTGAAGAAACCGGCATTCGACTTATCCCGCGGTTGCAGCGTTGACGATATCGTTAACGTCGTGGCAATAAACGCGGTCGTTGGAGCGGCATGACGTACCACATGTCTGTCTTCTTTCCACATCATAGCGACTACATCTCAGCAGCCTCATGAAAAAACGCAACATAACAACCCCACCCCCGCGACTGAAAACTGCTGTCGAACACCGGCCCCTTCCTGCTTCAAAACTCCAGTGGACATGCGACCCGAAATCTCTCGGGCTTACATCCACTGTTGATATAAAGGCACGACGCGAGATTATCGGACAGGAACGCGCTCTGCGGGCATTACGCGTGGGCCTGGAGATGGGCCACTACGGCTACAACATCTTCGTGACCGGACTGTCCGGTACCGGCCGTACGACAACTATCAAACGCATGTTGAGAGATTTCGAAAAAACGAAGGGCGAGCTGCGGGACCATTGCTACGTTTACAATTTTAAGCACCCGGACACTCCGATTGCGCTCGCGCTCCCCGCTGGACAAGGTAAGGGGCTTAAAGAAGACATGGAGAATTTCACGGGCGACCTTTTGAGGAACATCCCGGCGGTGTATGAAAGTCAACGCTACCAACAGGCGCGGAAATCGCTTCTCCAGCATTTCCAGGAACGGCAGAAAAGCATCCTGCAGGACTTTGAAAACAAAGTCAAAGAAAAGGGGTTCGGGCTCGTTCAGGTTCAGGTTGGCAATGTGATGCGTCCCGATATCGTCCCAGTCGTAAAAGAGAATCCAACCAACCTTGACCAGGTGGAAGCGATGGTGCAAAAAGGAGAGTTTCCGAAGGAACAATTTGAGACGCTTCAAGAGACTCAGAATGCCCTGGAAAAGCAGATGAGCACGGTGTTCCGCGAATTGCGCAACATCGAAAAGAAGGTGCAGCAATCGCTTGCGGAGCTGGAGGAAAAGGTCGTCATGCCGGTCGTCGACGACGGTATCCAGGTTCTCAAGGCGACGTACGACAACGCCAAGGTTCAAAACTACCTTGAGGAAGTCCGCCAGAATATTCGCGACAACCTTGACCGGTTTCGGCGCCAGCAGCTGCCGCCGGAGCCGGAATCACAGTCGGAAGAGGCCGAGGATGACAATTTCCTGGAATTCAAGGTCAACATCCTGGTCGACAATTCTGAAACCGAGCATGTGCCGATTATCATCGAAACAAATCCGAAGTATAAGAATGTGTTCGGGATCGTGGAGCGGGAAGTGGACAGAGCGGGAATCTGGCGGACGGATTTTACACGCATCAAACCGGGATCCCTGTTACTCGCAGACGGGGGTTATCTTGTTCTGAACTCGCTTGACACGCTTGTCGAGCAAGGAGTCTGGCAGGATCTCAAGCGAACGCTCCGAACGGGCAAAATAGAGTTTCACAGTTACGAGCCCAGCTTTGGATTCTCCGCCTCTGGTATGAAGCCCGAGCCGATTGAGCTGAACGTGAAGGTGATCATGATCGGCGAGGCGGAGTTGTATTACCTCCTCTATTATCGAGACGAAGATTTCAAAAAAATCTTCAAAATCCGAGCTGATTTCGACTTCGAAATGCCCAACAATGTCCAGGCAATTTCCAAATATGTGGGCTTTGTGAAAATGATCTGCGACGATGAAAAGCTTCTTCCCTTCGATGCCTCTGCCGTTGCCAAAGTAGTGGAATTCGGCGTGCGGTTGTCCGGTCGGCAGCAAAAACTGTCCACGCGGTTTAACATTCTCGCCGACGTCATTCGTGAAGCAAGTTACTGGGCCTCGAAATCAAATCGAAATCAAAAGCCGGAAAGGTCACCGACAAAGATATACGAAGGGCCATTGAAGAACGAGTTTACCGCGTGAAACTCATCGAGGACAAGATTCAAGAGTTGATTGACGACGGGACAATTATGATCGATACGGCGGGAGCTGTTGTCGGACAGGTGAACGGGTTGTCCGTGTATGACACGGGCGAGCACTCATTTGGCAAGCCCTCGCGCATCACGGCAAAGACATCCGTGGGAAAATCCGGCATCATTAACATTGAACGCGAGGCGGAGTTAAGCGGTCCGACGCACAACAAAGGAGTGGCCATTCTTTCGGGCTACCTGAGGAGCAAATTCGCTCAAAACAAGCCGCTTGTCATGGACGCGAGCATCACGTTCGAGCAGTCTTATGGCGGCGTCGATGGCGACAGCGCTTCGTCCACGGAAATCTACGCCGTCGTGTCGAGTCTGGCAGGAATTCCCATTCGCCAGGACATTGCCGTGACGGGCTCGGTCAACCAAAAGGGTGAGATCCAGCCAATCGGAGGAGTGAACCTGAAGATCGAAGGATTCTTTGACGTCTGTAAAGCGAGAAGCCTGACGGGGAAGCAAGGTGTGATGATACCCGTGCAGAATACTCCCGATCTGATGCTTCGCGACGATGTTGTGGAGGCTGTGAAGAAACGAAAATTCAATATCTGGGCCGTTTCGTCTGTCGAGGAAGGCATAGAAATACTCACCGGCAAAAAAGCCGGGAAGCAAAATGCAAACGGCACCTTCGAGCCGGGGAGTGTGTATGCTCTCACTGACGAACGCCTCCGGAAGTTTGCTGAGGATTGGAAAGGATTCGAGAACAAATAAGGCCCATGGCAGCGACAGAAAGCAAATGGTATCAGTCGGAATTCGAGCCGGTGAAACGGGCCATGCAGCTCGTCGGCCTGCTGGTACTCATTCTTGTCGCTGGTGTGCTGGGATATCATTTCATCGAGGGGTGGTCGTTTTTCGACTCGCTCTACATGACGGTGATTACTCTTGCCACCGTCGGTTACGGAGAGACGCATCCGCTCTCGCTGCCTGGGAGAGTGTTTACGATAACGCTCATCATGGGAGGCATGGGGATTATTCTTACTGCGCTGACGGAGATCACCGTTTTTGTCGTTGAAGGCGAAATGACAGGATTTTTAAGGAGAAGAAGAATGAATCAACTTATTGAAAAACTCTCCGGCCATTATATTCTCTGTGGTTCTGGAAAAACCGGACAACATGTGCTTCAGGAGCTTCTTCGGACAAAGCGAAAGTGTGTCGTCATCGAATCGGATCCGGAAAAAATAAAGAAACTTTCTGACGAGAAAGTCCTCGTCATCGAAGGCGATGCTACCGAGGATGAAATCCTCACAGGCGCAGGAATCTCCAGAGCCGCCGGCATCGTTACCACACTGCCGACCGACCGGGACAATCTTTTTGTCGTCATTACCGCGCGGGGAATGAATTCTCGATTAAGAATTATTTCGCAGATCGAAGAGGTCGGTGCGCGGGATAAATTTCTGCGTAGCGGAGCCAACGCCGCGATTTCGTCAAATTACATCGGTGGGTTGAGAATGGCATCGGAGCTCATACGGCCGCAGACAACGAATTTTCTGGACACTATGCTCAGAGACAACTCCGCTCTTCGCGTGGACGAAGTGGTCGTGGGGCAATCGTCAAAGCATGCAGGAAAAAGCCTGGAGAGTTTCGATGAGCTCCATGCGTCCGGTGTTGTCCTGCTGTCCCTTATCCGAAACGGTTCCTATCAGTTCAACCCGCGACCGGACACAAAACTGCAATCCGGAGATACTTTGATCATGATTGGCAACCCGGAGCAAATCAATGCGGTGAGGTCAGGAGTCGTCTAGATTGGAAAACGTGCACTCATGAAAATAATAACTCAAGTGGTTGCGATTCTTTTGTTGCCATGTACACTTTTGGCACAGACAGGCACGCTTGTTGTGTTGAACAAAAGCGATAACACCGCCAGCCTCATCGATTGCGCGTCCAGATCAGTACTTGCGACAATCACGACAGGTGCCGGTCCTCACGAGGTTGCAGTTTCGCCGGACGGGACAACAGCCGTTGTATCGAATTACGGGAACCGGCAAGGCCCGGGGAATTCATTAACGGTTATCGATATCCCTTCCCTGAAAAAGTCAAAGGAGATTGATCTGGGGGAATACAAGGGTCCTCATGGAATTGCCTATCTCTCCGACGGGAAACGCGTCGCTGTGA
>JACPSI010000065.1 GCA_016193365.1 Ignavibacteriales bacterium | reverse complement strand
TATTCGCCGGATGGAAACAAGTTGGGACTTGTCATATTTGCTGAGACCTACCATATTGGCGTCTATGACTTCCGAAGGCAGATACTTTCTCAGGTTACGTTTTCAGCGGACAACTGGCGCGCCACATGGCTGAAAGACGGCTCCAAGATTGCATACTCATCCAACCTGGGCGGAAATTATCTGATCTACACGATCAATGCAGATGGAAGTGGAGCACCAGAAAAACTTTTTGAGCAGGATGGAAATCCGTACCCCGCCTCCTGGTCTCCGGACGGGAAAACACTCGCTTATGTTGTGACGGGAAGACAGACGAAAGATGATATTTGGCTCTTTTCAAATGAAGGTGAACCAAAGATGCGCCCATTTCTTCAGAGTGAAGGCACTGAGAACTCCCCAAGATTCTCTCCCGATGGCCGATGGATCGCGTACATCTCAAACGAGTCGGGAGAGGAAGCTGTGTATGTCAAGCCGTTTCCAACTGGCGACGGCAAATGGCGTATTTCAAACGGCAGAGGTAGTGTGCCGCGGTGGAGTCCGGACGGAAAACGCATTTACTTTGCTCGCACGGACAAGATTCACTCTGTACCCGTCTCGACCCCAAGCGCGACGATCGATCTCGGTCGAGAGGAGCTTGTTTTGACCGCAGGTGGTTTGGTGAATTTTGACGTTTCGCCAAACGGAAGAAGCTTTGTCGTTGAGCAGCGGGGAGTTGGAACATTGCCGGACAAGCTTCATATGGTTATGAATTGGTTTGAAGAATTAAGGACAAAATTCCCGCTAAAATGAGATCTCCTCAACCGCGACTTGCCGCTTCATTGAGTTCGCTTGCAGTTCACGCCGATACGCTCGCATCTGTGCGAAAGGCAGACTTGCAGGCGGGCGACATGGTTTGTATCAAAACACGAAATTCCACATACACTCTTCGGTTTCTGGGAACCAGAAACTACATCGTGTCTGGCGGCTGGTTCAATCGCAAAGGCCTCGCACCCATGGTTACGACAGTCGCGGGCTGCACCTGGGGCGGAAGCGCAATTAAAATCGATGTGATTGCCGTATGCGGACTGAGGATTGAATTTGGTAACCGCTTGATCACAAGTCCAGTGCATAAGATTTTTGTTTTGCCGAGGTGGATTCAGAATTGAATCTTCCGCGCATTGAAATCTATTCGGAGCCAGAAACTTTTATTTCTCGCACCATCAAAAACACCGACCCCATCTTTTCCCCCTTCCGCCTGCGGACCGAGGTCCTTCGGCGGACGTAGGTCCGAAGGGGGAAAGACAAAAGGAGTCGGCTTAAAACGTGAAAATTCTATGACCGGTCAAACAATTTCTCATTACAAAATCCTTGAAAAGCTTGGAGAAGGGGGAATGGGCGTCGTCTACAAGGCTCAGGATACTTCACTCGACCGTCTCGTTGCGCTAAAATTCCTCCCTTCCCACCTCTCTTCGTCGAGCGATGACAGAACCCGCTTCGTTCAGGAAGCGAAGGCGGCCGCTTCCCTCTCCCACCCCGGCATTTGTACGATTTTTGGGGTCGAAGAGCACGACGAGAAAACTTTCATTGTCATGGAATACGTTGAAGGCAAAACACTGAAGGATGTGCCTCGAAATTTCCCCGTGAAGCAGGCTATTGAGATCGGCATTCAAATAGCCGACGGCCTTGCCGCGGCACACGAAAAAGGTATCGTCCACAGGGACATCAAGCCTGAGAACATCATGATCCGCAAGGATGGGATCGCTCAGGTGATGGATTTCGGTCTTGCCAAGCTGCGCGGAGCGTCACGGCTTACAAAGGAAGGCAGCACGGTTGGTACTGCAGGCTATATGTCGCCCGAACAGGTACAGGGGCAGGATACGGATCATAGGGCTGATATCTTCTCCCTAGGTGTGCTTCTGTATGAGATGCTTACGGGGCAGCTTCCGTTCAAAGGTGTGCACGAAACGGCCATCGCCTACGAAATCGTGAATGTGGACTCTCCTCCCATGTCGTCCATCAAGCCGGACATTTCTCCTGAGCTCGATGCGATCGTGATGGAATGCCTCGAGAAAGATCCGAACGAACGGACACAATCGGCAAAGCAAGTTGCCATCGATTTGAAGCGGCACAAACGCGAATCGAGCAAATCCCGGCTTTCGCGAACGATACCGGCTCGAACATTTGAAACTTCACCATCACGCCGGACAACAGAGAGATTTGGTTCGTTTTCATCGTATCGCAAGTTTCTCTGGCCGGTGATTGCTGCTGTTCTGTTCGTGGCTGTGGCTCTTCTCGCATGGAGACCGTGGAAATCGGAAGCGTTGTCCCGCCCCGTCATGCGGTTCTCCATCGACCTCCCTGAGTACTCACTTGTTCTTACCACCTCTTCCCTCGACATCTCTGCGGATGGAAAAATGCTCGCCTTCTCCGGCGGCTCTGGAGTGAGTTCGCAGATTTTTCTCAGGCGAATGGACGAGTTGGCGGTGAAGCCGCTCGCCGGTACCAATGGTGCGTTGTATCCTTCGTTTTCCCCCGACGGCCAGTGGCTAGCCTACGAAGTTGGCGGAACTCTGATGAAGATCCCGGTTTCTGGCGGCGCACCGCAGAAACTCTGCAATATTGAGGGCCTCTCGCGGGGAATAACCTGGGAGAATGACCATTCGATCCTCTTCGGACATGTGAACAGAGGAATCTTTCGGGTTTCAGCGAACGGCGGAGAGCCGGAGCCCGTCACGAAGCTCGATTCGGCGAAAGGAGAGATAAGTCACAGGTTTCCTCAGCTCCTCCCGGACGGGAATACGATCATTTTTACGGTCAAACAGAACAGTATCTCCACGTTCAATGATGCCATCATTGTTGCACAACGGCTTGACTCAGGGGAGAGGAAAGTTCTTGTGCGCGGAGGAACCTTCGGAAAATATGTTCCAACGGGACATCTCTTGTATGTACGAGCGGGGTCGATTCTTGCCCTCCCTATGGACGCCTCATCCCTCACCGTACAGGGTCAACCGGTTGCTGTTGAAAAAGGCGGATGGTTAAATTCGGCTTCCGGCGACGCGTATGTGGCGTTTAGTTCGACTGGCGCACTTGTGTTTTCTCCCGCAGACCCCGCCACATTCGGAGTCGTTCAGCTTTCATGGTTGGACCGTCGTGGCATTGTCCGCCCGTTGCTCGATAGTGCGAACGCCTTTTTCACAGCTTCGCTTTCACCCGACGGCCAAAAGGTAGCGACAACGATCCAGGCGGCGAACGATGACATTTGGATCTACCACATTCTCCGCAAAACCCTGACGAGGTTCACCTTCGGCGGTGGGAACTCGAGTTACCCGATCTGGTCGCCGGATGGCAAATATGTCGTGTATGCTGCTGAGAGAGGTACGGTCGTGGACATTTTCAGAAAACCATGGGACGGAAGCGGTGCTGAAGAGCGGCTCACAAACGGACTGAGTGTTTCGGAGATATCGTCCTATGCGCCGGATGGCAAAGCCGTTGCGTTTGTCCAGAATGGAGATATTTGGATTCTCCCTCTCGATGGCGACCGAACACCCAAGCCCTTTCTCAATTCAGCCGCGAACGAAGCAACTCCGAGGTTCTCTCCGGATGGACGCTGGCTGGCCTACAGCTCGAATGAATCGGGAAACGATGAGATCTATGTCGTTCCCTATCCACAACGCGAAGGGAAGTTCCAGATTTCCTCGGGGGGCGGAGCAGTTCCATTCTGGACTCGTGACGGGAAAGAATTGTGTTTCATGACGAGTAGCGCTCAAAACAGACGTCGGAGAGCCGGTGGTGCGATCATGGCTGTCCAGATAACCGGAACCGCACCGTTCGATTATTCCGCAGAGCGCCTGATTGCCACGCTCCCTCCCAACAGTTTTGCCGCCGACATTACGGCAAATGGTCAGCAATTTGTCATTTCGGTTTTTCGAGCGCAGACCATGGGACAATCTGACTTGACGGTCGTGCTTGAGTGGTTCGAGGATCTGAAAACGAAAGTACAGGTCGTGAAAAAGTAAAGAAATTGACGCATTGGATTATTCACCGGGTGATTTAATTGGGGGCTCTATTATTCTCGGCAAGCATGACGTGCAAATGAACATGAACTGAAAAGTAAATGAAGAAATCCCTATGATCGGCCAAACCATTCTGCATTACAAGATCTTAGAAAAACTCGGCGAAGGTGGAATGGGAATCGTTTATAAAGCCCAGGACACCAAGCTCGACCAAAGTATCGCGCACATTTTCTGTCGACCCCCTTCTTTTCCCCCTTCATAAGGGGGAAAGAAAAGGGGTCAGCCAAACGTGCTCATGACCGAAGTATTCAACAGAACTACTCAGAAACCGGTTCGCAGGATGCTCAGGAAGAGTATGCCCAAAGCTGAGATCATGCTCTGGTCGAGGATTCGTCGGAAGCAGATTCATGGCCAACGATTCCGTCGACAATATTCCGTTGAATCGTTTGTCGTTGATTTCTATAGCCCGGCACTTAAGCTTGCCATTGAAATCGATGGTGACAGTCACACAGACAAAACAAGAAACTTTGACCTGGAACGCCAGAGTGCTATTGAAAGCTATGGAATTAGCTTCCTGCGGTTTACGAACGAAGATATCTATGAAAATCTTGATGGCGTTGTTGATGTAATCTATGAAACAATTGAAAGGTTGACCGAAAAAGGATGATTGGACAGATAGTTTCTCACTATAAGATATTGGAGAAGCTTGGGGAGGGGGGAATGGGCGTCGTCTACAAAGCCCGGGACGAGAAGCTCAATCGCGACGTTGCTCTGAAATTCCTCCCTTCCTATATGTCCTCTGACTCCACAGAGTGGGATCGCTTCCTTCACGAGGCGCGTGCGGCGGCAACACTGAATCATCCGAACATTGCCACGGTGCATGAAATTGATGAGCATGATGGCAGACTCTTTCTAGCGATGGAACTCATCGAAGGAGGAACGCTCAGGGGCCTGCTTGGTAAAGAGCCCCTGTCAATAGAGAAGGCGCTCGACATTGGAATTCAAGTATCTGAAGGCTTATCGGCCGCACACGAGAAGAGAATTATCCATCGGGATATCAAACCCGAGAACATCATGGTCGCTGCGAAAGGCCATGCGAAGATTATGGATTTCGGGCTTGCAAGGATCGCCGGGGCAACAAAGCTGACGAAGGCAGGTTCGACCTTGGGAACCATCGGCTACATGTCTCCTGAACAGATTCGCGGTGAGGAGGTTGACCGACGCTCGGATATCTTTTCGCTGGGTGT
>JACPSI010000064.1 GCA_016193365.1 Ignavibacteriales bacterium | reverse complement strand
CATCTCTGGTCTCATCGATGAAATCCGCATCTCCAACATCGCCCGGTCGCCAAGCGAGTTCAACCTCCAGCTTCCGCCGGTCAATCTTGTTGCCACACCATCCGGAACAACGATAAATCTCAACTGGCAAAACGGCGGCGGTGCAGTGCCGCTGATGAGATACAGGATTTATCGTGGCGCTGATTCCACGACGCTCTCACTCATTGATTCCACCACTTCGACGTCATACGCGAATTCAGGATTAGCCGAGGCCACGTATTTCTACAGAGTCAGCGCCGTTGATTCCACAGGTTTTGAAGGCGCCACGAGTTATGCCGCTTCTGCAACCATTACCGGCGAACCGCCGATTCCTATTCTTGCTTCACCAGCAGATAGCGCCGTCAATCAAAACACTCGACCAACACTTACATGGAATGCTTCAACGGGCGCAATAAAATATCATTTGCAGGTTTCACAAAGCCCAACGTTTTCGACGACTGTCTTCGATGACACAACGATTACGACGACGTCGAGGCAGGTTGGACCTCTGCAAAACAATCGTACGCACTATTGGCGCGTCAGGGGAGGAAATACATCGGGTTGGAGCAATTATTCCTCCGTTTTCATGTTTAGCACATCGCTTCCTCCGTCTTTCTCGTCAATCTCCATTAGAAATTCGTTCACTTCTCCGGGAAGTCGCCCGACGGGTCTTGCCTGGAATGGCCGAAACCTTTGGATGATCGACAATCTGAAGAATGTCTACAAGCTGGACACGTCCGGAACAGTTCTTTCTTCATTCGCTGTCTCTGGATTCCCGGATAACGACCTGTCGTGGGATGGAACAGGATTGTGGATAGGTGACGGAGCGGTTGGCACCCCGTTTGACCACGTGAAAGTGGATAGTGTTGGCAATAGAGTGGACTCCCTTGATGCTTATTATTGGGCAAATAGCGGGCTAGAATGGGACGGAAAATTCTTCTGGGTTGGAGACTACAACTTCAGCGTCCTCCATAAACATCGGAAGGATGGAAGTAAGGTTCTGGATTTTAGCACGAGCGCTATCTTCGGTCATCCAACGGGACTATCGTACGACGGCGTGAACCTTTGGGTGGGCACATCGGCCGAAGGGGGAAACGACATTTTCAAATACTCCACGACCGGCACAGCCCTCTATCAATTTGATCTTTCCACCCTTGGGATCAGTCCGACTCCGGGATCATTTGCGTCGGTCGCCTGGGACGGGCAATCATTGTGGTACGCGCCGGATGACCAGTTCACGATCTATCGATTGAATGTTCCGTACTATCACTCGCCCCCTTCGGTTCCTGTACTCGTCTCTCCGTTGAATAGTCTTTCGCCAGCAGTTCCAACCGATGTGACACTCACGTGGAACCGCTCACTTGACGCTACTTCGTATCGAGTCCAGCTCGCAACTGCTGCAAATTTTCTCTCAGGTCTCATCGTGAATGATTCGACGGTTGTGGATAGTGTCAGAGCTGTTTCGAACCTCTCGACCGGCACAACCTACTATTGGCGCGTCAATGCAAAGAATTCCGGGGGTACGAGCGCATATTCCGTCGTGTTTTCTTTCGAGACCTCAGATACGATTGCCCCCGTGGAGACAGATTTGTATAAGTACGATATTTATGGCGACACTTCACCAGGTCCAACAACGATCGTTTCTTCCACAGCGGGGCCGGAAACAACATTAACGGTGACAGCACTAACAAACGGGATCACCTACTACTTCCGCGCTACCGCAGTTGACCAAAGTAATAATGTGAGCACGTATTCGAACGAAGTCGCTGCCATTCCGCAGCTCCCGCCATTACTTGGCGAGTACACTAATGACGCCAACACCGTTCTCCTTCTCCACATGAACGAACCCAGCGGCTCAACGGTAAGCGATGCGAGCAGCTACAGCAACAACGGCACAGCGAGCGGGACGACGATTGTGGACGGAAGGTTTGGGAAGGCGAGGAACTTCAACGGCGATCCCGATCGAATCCTGATACCTCAGAATGGTCAATTCAATCCCGGATCGGGGTTTACAGTTGAGGCATGGGTGAACTACAATCCTTTCCCCTCCAATGTTTCCTATGGCGTTTCGAATGATGAGGCGTTCAGTCTCATGGTCTCTCCGGAATCCGGATCTAAGGCAAGAGCAACCTTCAGACTGGCGCTCAATCCTTATGGGTCGGCGTTTGTTGATGCTATAGCGCCGAACAGCTTCGACGTTCAGCAATGGCATCATCTGGCGGGCGTCGTCAGCGGGGCGACCGCATACATTTACGTTGACGGGGTACTGCGAGGTGCCGCGCCGATCACTGGAACTCTGAATTCCACTACGATGGATTTGATCGTTGGGGCGCGTGGTACGCTCGATTACTATCGTGGCCAGGTGGATGAAGTCCGCATCTCCAACATCGCCCGCTCACCAAACCAGTTCAACCTTCAGCTTCCGCCAAGGAACCTTTCCGCTTCGGTTAGTGGAACGACCATTAACCTCAGTTGGCAAAACGGCGGAGGAATGGTGCCATTGATGAGATATAAAATTTATCGAGGTGCAGATTCAACAAACGTAACTGTGCAGGACTCGTCGACTTCAGCGTCATTTCAGAATTCAGGGTTGAATCCAACGACTACCTATTTTTATCGCATCTCCGCCGTGGATTCTACAGGGTTTGAGAGTGCAATGAGTTATGCCGCGAGCGCGACGACGGGATCTGGAGGAGGGTCTGCTCCTTCTGCGCCGACGGCACAATCGGCTACGAACGTCGCCCAAACCAGTTTCACGGCAAATTGGAGTAGTGTCGGCACAGCAACCGGTTATCGTTTGGACGTGTCTATAAGTAGTTCGTTCGCAAGCTATATCAGTGGTTACCAAGATCTCGACGTTGGGAACGTTGTCAGCAGCAACGTTACGGGCTTGTCACAGAGTACCAACTACTACTATCGCGTGAGAGCCTACAACGCTTCGGGGACGAGCACGAATTCCGGCACGATCAATGTGACAACATCTGCCTCAGGTGATGTCACGGCTCCGGGTTCGCCCATCAATCCAACGATTAACCCCAACACTTGGTCAAATTCTCCTAGCTTTACAATCTCGTGGACGAATCCAAGCGACCCTTCTGGCATTGCGAAAGCATGGTATCGATTAAACTCGATTCCAACATCTGGAACTCCGGGGATAGAGACCAATATTTCTGGATCATCTTTTCCGATTTCTGTGTCGCAAGGAACAACCTCAATCTATTTTTATCTGGCAGATGGCGCGGGCAACAAAAATCCGGCTTCGGCAGTCTCTGTAATTGCAAAATTTGATAATGTTAAGCCGACTGTCAGTGACGACAGTATCAATGTAGATCCGTTCAATACGGGCAGCCCTCAATCGATAGGTATTTCTGCAACTGCGAGCGATCTGACATCAGGAGTCGAGTCCTTGCGACTCGAATACCGGAGAGCGGGCACAAACTGGATTTCCTCACAATCTCAGGAATATTTGAGCCCGAATGGTGGGACAGCTTTGATTCCTGAACCATTCCTCTCGGATAACAAGAATTTCGGGGTTGATTACCGAATTGTGGCTGAGGACAGTGCGGGCAATAAGAGCTATACGCCCACGCACTCTGTCCAAATTCGTATTACTCAAGCTTCGAACCCCAGGACAGACGCAAGCGGCAACAACGTGACTCAACCCAGTGTCGGATCACTGCCCAGCGGGAATGACGCGCAACTGGCGTACCGCATGTTCTCTGTGCCGTTAAACCTGGACAACAAAAGACCCGACGATGTCTTCGAAACAAAAACAGGACTGGGTGCATACGACCAGAAAGTGTGGCGGTTCTTCAAGCTAAACAATGCCCGCAACGATTTCGACGAATATCCGACGTTCTCAAATGATACCGTTATTACTCCAGGACGAGCATTCCTTCTCATTCTAAAATCGGGAGCGGTTGTAAAAGTGGGTTCTGGAAGTATTCCGAAAGCAGAGGATTACGCCAAAACAGGGATTCCTTTACTCGCCGGCTACAACTTCATCGGGAATCCCTTCAATTTCACCGTGCCAATCGAAAGCCTGTCCGTCGACAATGGCTCATACACGATGTGGGAATTCGTTGGTGAAAATGACACGGAAACGCCGAAGGACGGCTGGAGGTCAAATCCGCCAAACTTGAAAGCTTGGGAAGGCATTGTTATTAATATTAACACGCCATCCACACTTCGATTCAACATTACCGACCGGCCGGGTTCGGCAGCTTTTCCTGATGGTAACATAGCGAAAGCATATGGTACAACCTCGAAAAAAATAACATGGTCTATGAGGCTGAAGGCGAGAAGACTCGACGGCGGCTTGCCGGATGACGAGAATGTCATTGGCTTAGCTGAGGGCGCTGTGAGCGGAGCGGATGAGTTTGACATGTTTGAGCATCCGTTAGTGGGTGACCGCTCAGTGCTTCTTTCATTCACGAATGATGAAGGAGTCCTGACTCATGATTTCAGAGGCGTTGGAGAGGAGGGCTATGTGTGGGACTTCAAGCTCATAACACCAGACGAGAATGCGAAAGTCAAATTGTTCTTTGAAGGTCTAAGCGATGCGCCATCTGAAGTTCATCTGCTCGACCTCGACACGAAAATGCCACACCGGTTGAATGCGGAGTCAAGATTGGAAGTCAACACATTCAAAGGACAGAGGAATTTTCGACTGATTGTCGGCAGCCTTGAATTTGCGAAGAAACACAACAACGGGATCGACCTTGTCCCGAAAGAGTTTGCCTTGTATCAAAACTATCCAAACCCGTTTAACCCCGAGACGGTTATCAGGTACTCGTTGCCAAACGCATCCTTTGTTTATAAGGTATCATTAAAGGTCTACAACCTGTTGGGGCAGGAGGTGGCGAGGCTTGTCGAGGCTGAGCAGAGTTCTGGATTTTATGAAGCAAAACACGAGGGAAGGAATCTCACGACAGGTGCGTACTTCTACCGGTTTGTGGTTTCGGGTGAGTCAAAAGAATCGAGTTACACAAGCGTGAAGCGGATGATGCTGATGAAATGAATATGCTAATTCCGAAATGAGAAACTCGATTCTCACTCCTTTCAAGCCCTCGTTGGAGCTGCAGCACAACTTCTGCATTCATGATTCATTAGCAATTTTCTCACGCACATCTTCTTTCGTATCTTCACCATGAGAAATGGATGAAAAATGAAGCAGGGTATACTGTCGCGTACTGTTCTTACGGTTGTTGCCTTACTGCAGTGCGATGCGCTCCTTGCACGGCAAAACTGTTCGAATACATCCGTAGGGTTTACCCCCCTCGCCGAACTTGGGACGGGTCTGTATAAAGGCTATTCAGGAGGATTGTATCCGAACGGACAAAACCAGCGTCCCGCGACTCACGACTCCGTTGGCCGCGCGCTTGCGCAGCAAATCAAACCTCTAAACTCAAGCGGTGCTGAGGACCTTGCTAATGGGAAAATTGTATTGGTTTCGATTGGGATGTCGAATACCACCCAGGAATTCTCGACATTCCTTGCGATAGCGAATGCTGACCCCGTAAAGAATCCACAGCTTTTTATTGTCGATGGTGCGCAGGGAGGACAAACGGCCTCCGCCATTTCAGACCCGAATGCCAACTTCTGGACGGTTGTTGAGCAGCGACTTGCGGCAGCAGGAGTAACGGGCCAACAAGTTCTGGTGGCGTGGGTGAAAGAAGCCAACGCCGGTCCGACGCAAGCATTTCCAGTGCACGCACAAATGCTGCAAGGAAACTATGAATCGATTGCGCGCATTTTGAAAGTCAAATTTCCGAATATCAAAATCGCATACTATTCCAGTAGAATCTACGGAGGATACGCGTCGACAACGCTGAACCCTGAACCCTACGCGTATGAATCCGGGTTTGCCGTCAAGTGGCTTATTGAAAAACAGGTCAACGGGGATTCCACCCTGGCGGCAACCGGGTCAAATCCTCAGGCGCCATGGCTGGCGTGGGGTCCTTATCTATGGGCAGACGGGATGATACAAAGAATCGACGGGCTGATCTGGCAGTGCACCGATTTCCAGAGCGATGGGACACATCCGTCAACGAGCGGGCGCCAAAAGGTTGCTGACCTGCTGTTGAATTTTCTCAAAACCGACCCGACAGCGACATCATGGTTCCTACAGCCGAGCGTTACGATCGCGGAAGAACAGCTTCGATCAGTGCCGTCAGAGTTTGATCTTTATCAAAACTATCCGAACCCGTTCAATCCTGAGACGGTTATCAGGTTTTCATTGCCAAACAACTCGTCATTGTATAGCGTGTCGCTCAAAGTCTATAACCTGTTGGGACAGGAGGTAGCTACACTTGTTGATGGCCAGCAGGGGACTGGATTCTACGAAGCGAAACTGGATGGCCGGAATTTGACGACAGGTGCATATTTCTACAGAATTGTTGTGAGCGGGGGGACAAAGGAATCGGTTTACGGCAGTATGAAAAGGATGATGTTGCTGCGGTAGAGCTGGTCCCTGGCAGCGCGTACCCGTTTGGATTGGCGCGATCCTTATTGCGACGCCAAGTTAGGAACGTCAATAAAGATTGACGCAGACCGAACGTAGGCGGATGCCTCGCTTCTGGTCTTAGCGCGGCTAACACTGATGTCACCTTCATTATCCACGAAAGGAGCTTGGTTCATGCGAATCACCCTTCTGTTGCTGGCAGGCCTCCTCATTTCTCGCACAAGCATGGCACAAGATCAGCCAACACCCCGGAAATTCAATATTGGATTCTTTGGCGGTTTGGCGATTCCCGTCAGTGATTTTGCCGCCAAGGATTACTACAATGTGAAAGCCGGAGGTGCAAATCTGGGATTTGCATTCGGTGCAGAACTCGGAGTGCCTATTGCTCCCGTGCTGTCGTGGTGGAGCAGCGCAATGTTTTCTTTCAACGGTTTGAGCGAGGACTACATCAAGTCGGCATTCGGAAACTCGGGTTCGGTAAGTGGAAACCTCGGCACTTGGACGACCATCTGGCCCGTAACTGGATTGAGATTCACCACAGTTGTTTCTCCGACAATCTCTTTGTCGCTGTCAGGCCAGGTGGGCATCGTCTTCGGGACAAGCCCGGATGTGAACGCGACTCAAGGAGGCTCTAGCACTACGTCGCCATCGGTATCGGCTTCAGCCTTTGCATACGGTCTCGGTGCAGGTCTGATATTTGGAGAGAGAGTGAACGTAACGGCTCGTTATTTTACGGGTCAGCCGTCATATAAGCTCAAGATCACAACAGTTGAGAGCGGCCCAGGCTTCACGTCAACGTATGAGACGGAAGGGACCTTCGACATTCCCGCGTCAATTTTTCAGTTGCTGGTGGGAGTGATACTCTAGCTTCGCGATCCCCGAACAATTCGGCGGGACGAAGGAGGCGGGCTACGAACGTGAAAAGGATGTTCTTAAGGTAATATGCGATGGGCTCCACCGACGAAGCTTTTTCTTTGAGGTGGAGTCCATCTTACTGGCTTGAATTGATGATGGACTCCGTCGGGAGTTTACGGCTTAATTGTTGGTCCCGCTAGTCACACCCAATACTCTTTCTTCACCGCTTGAAGAAGGGCCTCTGAATACGTTTCGAATTCTGCGATTGAAGAGAAGTGGTTTGTTATGACATCTCTCCTTATCAACGGCATGTCTGAGTCCTCGACCGGACTCTGACCCGTAAAGAGGCGATAGCTTGAGAATTCCCAATCTTCGAGTTTCTTGACCAAGCCAGCTCGCACCGGGTTCTGATGGATGTAAGTGAGCAAAGTGATCAGATAATCATCGTCGTTAACATGCTTGGCTTTCGTGTGCCGTTGGAACATACTCCCATGGCGTTTGTGAATGACGTTCATTGCTTTGGTATATGAACTTAGAAGGATGCCGATGTTTTGTGTCAGTCTTTCGACTTCCGGGGACTTTGTGTAAATAAGGAAGTGAAAATGTGTCGGCATCAGACAAAATCCAATCGTGTCGGCAAATTCTTCAATATGCTTTCTGTATTTCTTTAAAAAGAGGCGGTACGCTTTTGGGGACTTGAAGATTATCTCTGAATTGTTGGAGCGGTTATAGAGGTGGTAATATTGATCCGGGAAGACTTCCATCGCTATACGACGGACTCCATCGCAGGGATTAAGCTTAGTTGATGGAGCCCGTCACATTCGTGCCGGGGTTCATCTCCGGGATTGAGTGTATAGGACGTTCAATCGAACGTGCCTCCTACAAAGTTATTTTTTTTCGCAACCCCAGCTTCAACGTCTTTATCTCGAAAGGCTGGAATTTGAGAGCCATCCTGCCTTTTGAGAGCTTCAAACCCTTCAACGGATTCTCTAACAGGTCGCACTCCTCGGCGGTTTTAACAACAAAATCGAAGGCAACAGAGCAATCCGTGGTTTCCCCATGACATTCGTAGAGCCTGAGAATCAAGTCGTCGCTATCCTCAGCCTTCTTCAATGAACTCAGTTGAACATTCCTCTTCGAAATCGCCAACGGAACACGTTCTTTTGTGGCTGCGGCATTCGCAAACAGCACCACAGAGTTATTCAACATTCGGGCCTGGAGGACAGTCTCGCCCTTTTTCCAGTCACCCGGATGGGGATAAAGCGAATACGTAAACTGATGCTCTCCCTGGTCGGTACATTTGTCGTCGCTCAGCCGCCATGGTTCATTCGGATGAGGATAGAACGGCGACCGGATAAGCGAAAGCCGCAGGACATTCGCTCTTGCATCGTAACCATACTTACAGTCGTTGAGTAAACTCACTCCCAGCTTTTGCTCGGACAAATCCGCCCACTGCTGGGCCGGCACTTCGAATTTTGCTGCGTCTGCATCTAACTTCGGTTTTGTGTTCCGCTTGATGGAGCCGAATTGTATGTCGTAGGTGGCGACATTTGTCTTGATATTCAGAGGAAACGCGACCTTCAGCAACGTGCGGCGTTCCCGCCAATTCACACGCGTCTGAAAATCTATCCGCCTCAGCTGATGATAAAGAAGAATATCCTGAGTGATGGATGAGCCGTTCGGAGAACGAAGGTCAAGCCTGATCCTTGCTCTTAATGGCCCCATCTCAACGAAGCGGCTGTTCTTAAGGTGAAAAATGTCAAGTTTTTGCCTTTCATAACTCTGGTCAAGTTCCCAGACATCGGCTTGTTCCGGAGTGTCTTGAAAAGCCTGAAAAAGATTTCCTCTTTTGCCTCGTTCAATGAGCTCACGGCGCAACATTTTGTCGTACACAGAACTCAAAGCGCCTTTTTTATCAAGCCGAACTTTGAACAGCGGCGTTTCAAGAATCCGGTCCGAAGTTTTCCACGGACGAACATACTCGGGTTTTTCTTCTATGGGCCGCACAGTCAGGGACATTGTTGAAAATGGAGGAATTTTAGGAACATAACAGAGTATCCGCACTACGCCACGGTTGCGTTCGAGAACCTGATGCTGAACAGCTTGGCCTTGTCCGTCGTGAACACTAAAATTCTTTTCGTTGGATTTTACGGAAATCTCAGCGTACTCGCTTCGTTCTGCTGGAAGCGTGTTGAAAACAACGAAAGTGAATTCCTTCGAACTTTTAGCAGAGTGAATGAAGGAATGAGCCGCACGGTCGATCACGCGTGAAGTAACATTCCTGACCTCCTCAAAATCCTTTCTCGCTTCCTCGTATACCTCGGCGATAGATGTTCCGCTAAGGATTTCATGATATTGATTGCGCAGGAGAGTTTTCCACGCGAATTTCAGATTTTCACTCGGATATTTTCTCTGGGCCGGTGATTTTCCGTACACCATGGCAAGAGTGGCAAACAGCTCGGCGTTGTAAAGAAGGCGTTCGCCATACCGGCTTTCTTTTTTGATGAAGGCTTGAGTAGTATAGGTGCCGCGATGCCTTTCAACATAAAGCTCATCGTTCCAGGCAGGGAGGTTTTCACCTTGTTGCTCGGCCTGGGAAAAGAATTCCTTCGCACTTGAAATGAGCGATGCGGGAAGGCCTGTGATGGTCTTTAACAACACCGAACTTTCCAGTTGTTCGGCGTTGATTCCACCTCCTTCATTCGAATAGCCGAATGTCTGGAGCGTCGCGGGGTTTGAATCTTTTTCAAGAAAATTCTCCCATGACTTTCTGATGTCTTTTGGGCTCAGCGTACTGTCGAGACCGGCAGGAGGGATGTGAACGAGGATTCTCGTTCCGTCGATTCCTTGCCACCAGAAAGAGCTATGGGGGAAGACTGTTGTGTCGTTGCGAAGAAGTTTCGTTGTCAGGAGAGAAGTAATGCCGGATTTTTTCAAAATCTGCGGCAATGACCAGGCAAATCCGAGTGAATCCGGGAGCCAGGCAACGGTTGAATCGGTTTCTAATTCATTTTTGAAATACCGTTTTCCCAGAAGAATGTTCCGTATGAGAGCTTCGCCGCCGGGAATGTTGTAGTCCTGTTCAACCCAAAGCGGGCTGACAGCTTCCCACCTGCCCTCGAGAATTCGTTGCTTCACTTGCTTGAAAATATCCGGAAAAGCCTTCCTCGTCAGTTCAGAGAGCAGGGCCTGGCTTTGAGTAAACCTGCATTCGGGAAACTCTTCCATAAGCCGAAGAACAGTGCTCTGGACTCTGGCTGCCTTGTATGCCGTTTCGCTCGGCCTCCACAACCAGGCAATATCAACATGCGAATGAGGTACAAGGTGTACGATTCCGGGCAGGCTCGTCTTGAATTCCGTTTCAAGCGTGCTGATGAGGAATTTTTGAGCCCGGGCGATCGCGTTGGGATATTCTTCGCCTTCCGGCTTAAAGTATTTGAGAAAAATCAGCGTACGACGGATAAGCTCACGAAGCTCCTTGGATTCCGGTGTACTGTGACCGACGATTCTGTCCAGTTCACGGATCGTTGTCAGTCCGTTGTACAACGCCCTCGCTGTCCGGTTCACGACGACAAGTTCCGCGTTGTTGAAGGTGTTCACGCCGCGTTTTCGTCCACTGAACGCTTGAATCGCAAGAAGAAACGTCTCGTTCGTTCTCGACTTGTCTGTAAGAAACACCTCTTTGTGATGGTCACCGAGTCCGTGGTATGGCTTCCCGTTGATAAACAGGAGCGCTTCCTGGAATTCAAGCAGGAGGGCAAGTTGTTTTCCGGTGAATTCCTCAGGTACGCGGATTTCTTTCCGAAACCAATAGGTCTTTTTATCTCCAAGCCATTGAAACGGTATTTGCGTTACCGCCCACGAATGGTCTCGTAGGGAAGCGCTGTGTGCTCCGGGAACGTCGGCGTCTTTCAGTCTCCAATCCTGCAGGCTCAGGCGAAGCGGATAGATGGCGTTTTTTATGTGGGGGAGAATTTGGTCGAGGAGATCGACTGCCATTTTTGCGGATTTTGTCGAATTTTTGAAAAGGTGCGGTGGAAAATAGGCATTCTTATTGAAATGAGCAACCGTCTCACTCAATTTTTTTCTCCCCTATTCTTGAATGAATCCCCGTTATAGGGGAGAATTCAAGAGGGGTCTTAATAACGAAGTGAGACGGTCAGTGCCGTTTAGGCTTTCATTCTCGAACCTTTGGGGAAATGGTGGAGCAACCGGATCTTTTCCAGGGGCCATCATCATTTTGTTTGCAATTCCACGCCACTTCGACTACATTGTGCTTCAATCTCCTCGCCCCCGATTCAAACTTTCTGATTTCTCTGAAGCCTTTCTCACAATTCTCCGTTATGCACTCTTCTTCAGGAATTGACAATGGACATCATTGACTGGTTGATTGTTGTTCTCTATTTCGCAGGGAGCGCTGGCATTGGAATTTATTACACGAAGCGGGCGGGAAGCAACATTCAGGAATTTTTTCTTTCGGGAAGAAATCTACCCTGGTGGCTTGCGGGGACATCCATGGTTGCCACGACATTTGCCGCAGATACGCCCCTCGCAATAACGGAATTGGTGGCGAAGAACGGTATCGCCGGCAACTGGATCTGGTGGAATTTTGTTTTCGGAGGCATGCTGACGGTCTTCTTCTTTGCACGGTTGTGGAGACGAGCCGGGATTATGACGGATGTTGAATTGGTGGAGCTAAGATACTCAGGAAAGGCAGCAGCATTCTTGCGCGGATTTCGTTCTTTATATCTGGGCATCTTCATGAATTGCGTCATCATGGGGTGGGTCAACCTGGCCATGGCCTCGATTCTCGAAGGAATGTTTGGCATTCCCCGCGATCAGGTTCTCCTTTACGTTGCGCTGGCACTCGCTGTTACTGCCGTCTACTCTGCGTTATCAGGTTTGTGGGGCGTGGCTGTGACGGATGCTTTTCAATTTGTTCTTGCAATGACAGGGACGATCGTCCTTGCATTCGTTGTTCTGGGACTGCCGCAAATTGGAGGCATTTCCGGTCTGACGGAAAAACTTCCCGGCTGGTCCCTCCAGTTTCTTCCCACGATTGGTAGTGAAGCGTCGGCAGAAAGCGTTGGGGGAGCGCTGGCAATCACCGTGGCGGCTTTTCTTGCTTTTGTCGGTATTCAGTGGTGGTCGGCATGGTATCCCGGTGCGGAGCCGGGGGGCGGCGGCTACATTGCCCAGCGCATGATGTCGGCCAAGGATGAGAAACACTCCCTTTTTGCGACTCTTTGGTTTACCGTTGCGCATTATTGTGTCCGTCCTTGGCCATGGATCCTGGTTGGCCTGGCGACGCTTATTTTGTATCCGGATCTCGATGCGGCGGACAAGCGTCTCGGTTATGTCTATGCAATGAGGGACTTTCTCCCGGCGGGGCTTAAGGGAATGCTCGTTGCCTCGTTTTTTGCTGCGTACATGTCAACAATTGCGACGCAACTGAACTGGGGAACTTCATACGTAATCAACGATTTCTACAAACGTTTCGTCAAACCTCAGGCTGGAGAGAAAAACCTCGTCCTTGTTTCACGGTTGACCACAATCGTTGTGATGTTGTGTTCCGTCGTTATCACGTTGATTCTTGACACAATCTCGGGTGCCTGGGCATTCATCATCGAAGCCGGGGCTGGGTTGGGACTGGTTCTGATACTTCGGTGGTTCTGGTGGCGGGTCAATGCATGGAGTGAAATCACTGCCATGATCACGCCCCTTTTGGTGTACGCGGTCATCAAATCTCAAGGCGTTGAGTTTCCCGTTTCGCTATTCTCTATCGTCGGCGTCACGACAGTGGTTTGGCTGGCCGTTACGTTTTTGACGAAACCCACTGATGAAAAAACGTTGAAGAATTTCTATCGAAGGGTTCATCCGGGGGGATTCGGATGGCGGCCGATTGAGAAGCTTCTCCCCGAAATCAAGGGTGACTCTGGATATTCGAAGTTATTTATTGACTGGATTGCGGGAATCGTGCTCGTGTACGCCATGCTTTTTGGAATCGGTAAGTTCATTTTGGGGGATATCGGTTCTGCGGCCCTCTTTATTGCTGTGGGACTTGTTGCCGCCGGTGTCATTTACTGGGATTTATCGAAGCGGGGGTTTAAGGAATTGGTGGAGTAAAGCGCATGGACAGACTTCTGAGAATACTTCTTGTTGCGTCGCTTCTCTTCATCGTTGTTTCTGTCGTCTGGTATTTATTTTTTCCAGAAGAAGTTGACACCATTTTTGTGAACTCAACGGTTTACACGATGAACGATGACAATGATATTGAAGAAGCGATCGCCGTACGTCAAGGGAGAATTGTTGGTGTCGGTTCGCGAAGCTCCGTTGAACGGAGATTTAAAGCAAAGTTGACCGTCGATTTGGCGGGCAAAACCATCCTTCCCGGGTTCATCGATGCCCATGCTCATCTCCTTTCGCTTGGAATTGCGAGAATGACAGTGGATGTCTCAGGTGCCTCCTCGGAAACGGAAGCAGCCGGACGGATACGTGCCCGTGTCAGCAGGTCACAAAAAGGGCAATGGATCAGGGGAAGGGGGTGGGACCAGAACCTTTGGACGCCCAGAAGGTTTCCCACACACCGCTCACTCGACAAATTCTCACCGAATAATCCTGTGTTTCTGACGCGCATCGACGGCCACGCCTGTTGGGTCAACAAAGAAGCGATGAAAATTGCCCGCATTACGAAAACCACAAAGGACCCGTCTGGGGGAAGGATCATTCGGGATTTGAAAGGCAATCCTACCGGCGTTTTTATCGACGCCGCTATGGAACTCGTCGCAAAACACCTCCCGCCGTTGTCGAGAAAAGAATCTGTTGATGCGCTCTCACTCGCGGTTGACGAATGTCTGCAATACGGTATCACGAGTGTGCATGATATGGGAGTGGATTCTAGCGAGATCGAGTTGTATAAAAGAGCAATCGATATGCATCAGTTTCCCTTGAGGGTTTATGCAGCTATTGGCGGAACGGGCGAAACCTGGGACTACTTCCTCAAGAATGGTTCGCTTGTGAATTATGGCGATCATCAACTCAGCGTCAGAGCGATCAAGCTCTACATAGACGGTGCTTTGGGGTCTCGCGGTGCAGCTTTGATTCAACCATACAGTGACGACCCGGGGAACAGGGGATTAACTGTTTCATCGGAACTGGAGCTTCGGAAGGCAGTCGACGATGCCTTGAAACATGGTTTCCAGGTGTGCGTTCATGCAATAGGAGATCGCGGAAACAACATTGTGCTGAATGTGTACGAGGACGCCCTCAAGGAGAATCCAGTCGCAGACCACCGCCTTCGTATTGAGCATGCCCAGGTGCTCAGCGCCGACGACATCCCCCGCTTCAAGAAACTTAGCGTGATTCCAAGTATGCAACCGACGCATTGCACTTCGGACATGTATTGGGCTGAGGCCCGGTTAGGGACGAAGCGAGTTCGCGGCGCCTATGCATGGCGCTCGCTGCTGGAAACGGGAGTTATCATACCGGGTGGTTCCGATTTCCCTGTGGAACATCCCAATCCCTTGTATGGAATTTATTCGGCGGTGACGCGTCAGGATCATGAACGGCGACCCTCATCTGCGGTGGACGTTCAGAACTTTTTCCAGTTGTCACACGACGGCATAACTGACGCGCATGCATTTTCGGATGGCTGGTACGGTGATCAGAGGATGACGAGGGAAGAAGCTGTTAGGAGTTTTACTGCGTGGGCAGCGTATGCTGAATTTCAGGAAAAGGAAAAAGGTTCAATCGAATCGGGAAAGCTCGCCGACTTTGTCGTGTTCTCCGATGACATCATGACAGTTCCGCCAAGGGAATTGCTGACAACAAAGGTTGAACTTACTGTCGTGGGCGGAAAGGCTGTGTACAACCGAAAGCAGTCTACTGCGGCTGCTCAAGATTGAAGGCTGCGTAGAATATTCGATGTTGTTTTTGCATTCAATTATTTGTAAGTTTGCTTCGTTTGATTAAAGCAAAAGCAGAAGTCAGCTGAAAGAACGACATATCAATGCCCTATAAAGTCCTGGTTGCGGACGACGACGAAGGACAACGGAAATCCCATGGGTTTGCCCTCGAAGTGGCCACGGCTATTCTGGAGGATGAAATCGCCATTGTCGAGACCGCCACAAGTGTTGAAACATGGCAAAAAATCAAGGGTGAAACGTTTAACCTGATTATCCTCGATAATGATTTCAAGGATACCAGCCTCAAGGGACATCTTCCCGGAATCGCACTGTTGCAACTTGCCAAAAAGGAAGGGCCGAACAAGTCGACACCGGTTTTTTTCTGCAGCGCGGATGCATACGATACGTTAAAAGCGATGGTCGAAAAATTTGGGGGAGTTTACCTGCCCAAGGTGGGCTATGATATAGAAAATGTGGCTTCACTTTTCGCCGACAAGATGAAAAAGAAATAAACTTGTGAAAAGCAGATGCGACGCTTCTGCTTGTGATTTTTCTTTAAGAAGCGTTGCTTCTTCCTAAGTAAAGGTCGCCTCAGGTGACCTTTTTTTTGTGCCTTAACGATGGATTCAACGACAACATATAAAAAGAACTTCCGGTTTCACCTGCTCGAAGGAGGCCTCTATCTCAGCACACATTCGATACTCTATGCACCGGTTTTCTTTCCCGCTCTGATCTTAAAACTGGGCGGAAATAACGTTGTCGTTGGGGCGTTCCCGGTCATGGTGTATCTTGCATTCCTGTTGCCCCAGGTACTGTCCCCGCATTTTGTAAGAACGAAGGCTTATCGCAAACCAACTGTTATATTTTTCGGTTTCATACAGCGAGGATTCATATTACTTCTGGCTATTGCCATTGCTGTGTTTGGCCAGGATTATCCACGCGGTGCGCTGGTCTTACTCATCGTTATTTTTACGCTGAATCAGGTTATCTCCGGTATTGCATCCCCCGCATGGTTCGACCTCGTAGCAAAAACGACAAAAGACAAGGATCGGGGAAAACTCATGGGTTTACGCACTTCTTTTGGCGCGCTTCTTGGGCTGGTCAATGGTTCCCTCCTTACCTTCTTCCTGGCAACATGGGCATTCCCGTTTAATTATTCGGCAGTCATTGTGGTCGTGTTCTGTTTCCAGTTCATTTCGCTTTTTTTGCAAAAAAGACTTGTGGAATCGGAGGAATCTCAGGTTGAACTTGGATCCCCTTTGACGGATATGTTTCACCGGATCATGTCAATTCTCAAAAACAACCGAACTTTCAGAAGATTTCTTTTTTCATCTGCGCTTTTGACGATTGGGCTTACTCCGGTGGGGTTCTTTCTCAGTGCAGCTATGAGCAGGTTTTCAGTCAGCGAATCATATGTAGGGTGGTTCACATTGACCATTGTCATTACCCAGATCGTCAGCGGTGTATCCCTCGGTATGCTTGCGGACCGTTATGGCCATCGGTTCGTATTGCTGATATGCGGGGCTGTCGTTGGGCTTGCGTCCCTCGTTGCTTTCTTGAGTTCAAGCCTCGTGTATTTTTTTCCTGTCTTCATTTTGGTGGGGATCAATCTCAGCCTTGAAATGATGACGAGGTACAATTTCGCAGTGGATTGCGCGCCGGTAAATGAGAGGCCGATGTATGTCGGCTTCATGAACGCCTGGTTGGCGCCCTGGTACGCATTCAGTCTTCTTGGAGGTTGGGCAGTCGAGCAGGTTGGGTATGACGCCGTCTTCCTTTCCGGTGTCGTGTTCACGGGAGCTGGCCTCCTGGTGTTGCAAGCGACGTCGGATCCGCGTCCGTCAAAACTTGCGCTTTCCTCGAAATAGTTTTACATTCTTCCGAGCTTCTTTAACCACCACGTTTGGAGTTTCTGCATGTACGAGCGTTGTCTCTCCGAAGCCGAAAGAGTCCTCGCCGCCCACAAAGAAGTCATCGTGCCGGTAAAAACCGTATGGCACGAGGTTGTGAAACACTCCAAACAGCAAAGGTTCGAAGTACCTTCCATAGCAGATTTTACCACGATGTTGGAAGCAGATACCCGGTTTGAATTTGTCCCTGCCCATGAAAGCATCGTCGAGACGGTTACACTCCCGCATAATGACCGAGATGTGGAAGAGCTTGAACTCGAAAGTCTTGGTTTTTTTGGTGAAGACCGCGTAAAGCTCCGAAAGGTGAAGTTTGCCGGCGAGTTTGATGTCGAGGAGCCTGAGACTGAAGACGAGAGTGACCTTCCAGTCTCGCACGGCTTGACAAAAGTCTTTTCGGATACGCTTTCACAACGTTCAAGTCAGATTGCCGAAGGAAAGACGAAGCACGCCTCCAAAAATCATCCACGCAACGGATTACCATCCGCCCATCGCAAACGCTCCACGCGAAAAACACTCAGAAAATCCCGCTGAGAGTTTTCTTATGACAGAAGAGCAAGATCGCATCTGGACCGTCAGGGGACTGATGAAGTCTGCCATTTCTCTCTTGCAGAAAAGAGGCTTTGATGAAGCGAGATTGAATGTAGAGTTACTCCTTTCACACGCCCTTCGCTGCCAGCGCATAGAGCTTTACACAAACTTCGATAAGTCTGTCACGCAAGCGGAGATGGAACAGTTCCGCGTCTTGTATGAGCGCCGGTTGAGACACGAACCGGTCCAGTATATACTTGGAGTGACGAGCTTCATGGGCTTACAGATGAAAGTTGATGCTCGGGTGCTCATTCCCAGGCCGGAGACCGAGACGCTGGTAGAACAAACCATCATGGCGTGCAATAACATTCAGGGCGGGAGCAAGATTCATATCCTCGACCTCGGGACGGGAAGCGGCAACATCGCCATCGCTCTTGGGAAATATCTCAAAAACGTTCGCGTCACGAGTGTTGATAACAGCGCAGCTGCTCTGGACGTTGCGCGCAAGAACATCGAGGAACATGGCCTTCAGCCGGTGATCGACCTGAAAGAAATGGATATTTTCGAGCCGTTGGACCAACTCCTGCTACGCCGATTCGATATTCTCGTCAGCAATCCCCCCTATGTTGCCCCCGATGAATGGGAAACGCTTCGTCCGGAGGTAAAGGACTATGAGCCAAGAAGCGCCACAACAGATTCCCACGACGGGTTTGAGTTTTATCGTAGGATATTTGAGCTCTCGCCGTATTTGCTGGTCGACAAAGGGTTGGCTCTCGTTGAAGCTGGAGACGGGTGTGCGGGAGAAGTTGCAGAGTTGATGTCTCAAAACGCGTTTGAAGATATTTCTGTGGTGCAAGACCTCCAGGGTACCGATAGGGTGGTGATCGGTAGCCGTCGTGCCAAATCACGAAACCCTTCCTTTTCAAACTAGCTGATTCTCCATGCGTGCAGTGCTTCAGCGCGTCCGACATTGTTCCGTCCGGATTCAGGGAGAGGTGCATAGTTCCATCGAGAAAGGAATCCTCATTTTCCTCGGAGTGAAAAACGGAGACATTCCGAATGATGCCAAGTACCTGGCTGAACGATGCGCTTCGCTGAGAGTATTCGATGACGCTCAGGGAAAAATGAATCTTTCGGTTCGCGATGTGCAGGGATCAGCAATGGTTGTTTCTCAGTTTACGGTCTACGCGGACACGCGAAAAGGAACCAGGCCAAATTATACACAGGCTGCACCACCCGAAGTCGCCGAAAAACTCTATCACCACTTTGTCGATGAACTCACGCATCTCCTTGGAAAAGAGAAAGTGGCTTCGGGCGTTTTTCGGGAGATGATGGACGTGGAGCTGGTGAATGATGGGCCTGTGACAATAACGCTCGAGAGTAAGCTTTCCTCTCAAGCCGACTCTCCAACATAATAGCCTTGCACACTGTGCGTGTTCTCCTCCTCTTCCTCGACGGCGTCGGCATTGGAAAAAAAAATTCGACGGTCAACCCCTTCTTTGCAGCCAAACTTCCCAACATTCAATCTATCCTCGGAGGTGACCTTCCTCATCGGGGACGAAAATCCTTCAAAGGAAATGTAGCGGACTGCATTCCCGTGAATGCAACGCTCGGAGTTTCCGGGCTTCCACAGAGCGGGACGGGCCAGACAGCGATTTTCACAGGCGTCAACGGGCCGAAAGTTTTTGGAAGACATTTTGGGCCCTTTCCACCCTCGTCCTTAAGGCCGATCATCGAAGGCAGGAATATTTTTCGTCGACTCAAAGACCTAAAGAAAACCGTGTCGTTTGCCAATGCTTTTCCACAGAGATTCTTCGACTACACGAATTCAGGAACACGAAGGCTGACGGTGACCACGCTCTCTTGCATGATGGCGGGAGTTCCGTTACGCACAGCCGAATCATTGAAAAAGAACGAAGCCGTTTCGGCAGAGCTGACAAGAGAAAAATGGTCGGACCTGGGTCACCGCGACGTCAATCCGATTTCAGCGGAAGAAGCGGGCCGCCATTTCTGGGGCATTGCAGAGCAGTATGATTTCACGCTCTTTGAGTACTGGCTGACAGACCATGCTGGACATAGTCAGAAAATGGAATTTGGAGTAGAGACACTTGAAAAATTCGATCAATTTCTTGGTGGAGTTCTTTCCCGTTTCGATTTTGAGAATTCGCTTCTTGTGATGATCAGCGACCACGGTAACCTGGAGGATCTTTCGACGAAATCACACACAAGGAATCAGGTCCCTTGTATTGCCATCGGCAAGAAGCGCCGTCAGTTTCTCTCGAACGTGAAAAATCTCACGCATATTTCTCCGGCTATTCTCTCGATACTCTTAGACCATGAGTGAGCCGATATTCTCACGAAGGCCCGCCGTCCGTCTGATGGCGCTGCTGGTTTTGGGAATTCTCCTTGCCCATGTAACGGAGTTGGCAAGCGGTTTGGTGTTTCAGCTCACGATTGGAATTTATTTGATTACCCTCGTATCGAGTTTGCGGACAAAATATCGTCGCATGGCCTCTGTTGGGCTGCATGCGAGCGTCATTGCCCTCGGATTTACACTTCATCAATTCCATCGTGAGCGCGTTCAGGCGAAAATCATTGAACCTGTTGGTTTCGAAGAACCGGTGGTTGTCCTCGGTGTTATAGACGGCGGCCTGATTCCACAGGGAGAATTTCATCGGTTCATGATAAAGTCGTCCTTTCTGCACAGGGAAAAAGGAGGGCTTCAGCAGCTTGAACGCCGGTTCCTCGTCATGGCAAGGAAATCTGTCACGACGCCCATTTTGGACAGTCTCGAGTTTGGCGCTTTGATTGCGTTCGACGGATTTCTCAAGCGTATGCCGCGCCCGCGAAATCCAGGAGAGTTTGACTACGGCAGATATCTGGAGCTGAATGATATCCATGGCGTTCTTGGGATTGAGAAGGACGCGGTCCTGAGAGTGGTGAATACGGGTAATTTCTCGTTTCAAAAGCTTGTTGCCCGAACGCAAAAGTTTCTCCTAAGAATTATCGACCGATTCCATACGCAGGAACACGCAAGTTTTATCAAAGGCGTTGCTCTCGGCTATCGGGAAGATATTTCGCTGGAAATGAAACAATCATTCATGGACACGGGGACGATACATATCCTGGCGGTCTCAGGGTCGAATGTGGCAGTCGTAGCTCTGATGTTCTATTCGTTCTTTGGTTTCTTTCGTTTCTCCAAGAGAACAGTGACGGTGGCGGCAATCCTGGGGTTGCTTTTCTACATGGTTATCACGGGAATGAGTCCATCCGTCATGCGGGCGACCATCATGGCCATCGTTATTCTCGTTGGCATGTCCATTGAGAGGAAGACGGACATTTACAACTCACTGAGCGCTTCAGGAGTGATCCTCCTGCTCTGGGATACCAATTACCTGTTCGATGTGGGCTTCCAGCTTTCCTTTGCCGCGGTGTTTTCCATAGTGTATTTCTATCCGATTCTCAGCCGGCTTATCGAGAAAATTCCAGATTGGCTGGAGGAGGTGAAGGGAATAGACTTTGTCCTGAAATTGTTTGCCGTTTCGCTTGCCGCCCAGCTGGGGACGTTGCCTTTCAGCGCATATTACTTTGGAAAAATTTCTCTCATCTCTTTGTTGGCGAACCTTGTTGTTGTGCCCCTCAGCGGCATCAACACGGTACTTGGTTTTACAGTCGTCGTTTTCTCGACTCTGAGTGATTTCGTCGCTGAATCTTATGCAGCCCTGAACGACCTTCTTGTTGCGTTTCTGCTCGGATTTGTGAAGGCGGCTGCTTCCGTGCCGTTGGCTTACATCGAAACGTCGGGGATGTCGCTCCCAGCTGCCGTATTGTATTTTCTCTTCCTCGCTGCTATGTTCAACCCGAAGAACAAATCGGTGCTCAAAATTGCGATGATAGTTCCGTTGGTCGTGGCGAATTTTTTTATTTATGCGGAGGCCTTCGGAAACGAGCGCGGCAAACTCCGGATGACCATGTTAGATGTTGGACAGGGAGATGCGGTGCTCATCGAGTTTCCGAATGACAAAAGAATGCTCATCGACGCCGGGCCGACATCGTTGCGGTATGACGCAGGAGAAGCCGTGGTGGTTCCGTTCTTAAAGAGACATGGAATTAGATCCCTCGATGCCCTGCTTATATCTCATCCGCATGCCGACCACTATGGAGGAATTTCTGCAATCATTAAACACTTTAACGTTGGCAACATCGTGGAGGGCATGTCCTCTCCTGATTCAGGTTCATACAGACAGTGGATAATGTATGCTCAGCAATTGGGTATAACCACACTAAGACAGAGTTCGGGTATGCAACTCATGCTCGATGCATCGACGAGAATATACATACTTCATCCCCGACTTCCCGAGGATAGTTCTTCGAATGAGAACAACTCTTCACTCGTGTTAAAGGTCGTGTATGGAACGACCTCAGTGCTTCTCACAGGAGACGCAGAGTTGGAAACGGAGGAGAAGCTTATTCGAAGGTTTGAAGGATTCCTTTCGAGCCAGGTGTTGAAAGCCGGCCATCACGGAAGTGTTACAAGCTCAGGCGAAGAATTCGTGAGAACTATCTCGCCGCAATTCTCGCTGGTATCGGTCGGAGTAAAAAACAAATTCCGTCATCCTTCGAGTGAAGTTATGCATCGACTCTCCTCCCTTGGATCAAACGTTCTTCGCACAGATCAAAAAGGCGCCATTATTCTGGAATCTGACGGTACTCAATGGAGACACGTGAATTGGCGATAGACGACAGCAGTTGAAATTCCAGAGCATCTTCTGTAACTTCTCACACGCCGCACAACGATACTCACCAACATGCTGGTTACCCCATGAAACCCACTTCTCACGACCAATTTGAACGCTGGAAAAAAGACACTTTTGAGGCTGCCAAATCTCGGGGAGAGCGTCAGGATAAGTTCGAGACTGATTCCGGAATCGTAATTCAGCCTCTCTACACGCAAGGAGATCGTAGCGACGAGGAGGACATCGGCTTCCCAGGAGAATTCCCTTTCACACGCGGAATTTACCCGGGCATGTATCGTCAAAAATTCTGGACAATGCGTCAATACGCCGGCTTTGGCACGGCGGAGGAATCGAACAAGCGCTACCGCTATCTGAGCGAGCATGGCACGACGGGCTTGTCTGTTGCGTTTGACCTTCCGACGCAAATGGGTTACGATTCCGACCACCCTATGGCTGAGGGGGAGGTCGGAAAAGTTGGAGTTGCGATCGATACCCTCGCAGACATGGAAACTCTTTTTGACGGCATTAAGCTGCAAGATATCACAACATCGATGACGATCAATGCCACAGCCGCAATTCTTCTTTGTATGTATGTTGCCGTCGCCAAAAAACAGGAGGCCAACCTGCGGAAGATTTCCGGAACGGTGCAAAACGATATTCTCAAGGAATACATCGCCCGGGGAACGCACATTTATCCGCCGGGCCCGGCGATTCGTCTCGTAACGGATATCTTCGAGTGGTGTTCAAAGGAGCTTCCCAGGTGGAATGCGATTTCAGTCAGCGGCTACCATATTCGTGAGGCGGGAGCTACGGCCGTTCAAGAACTGGCATTTACGTTGTCAAATGCGATCGCCTATGTCGAAGCGGCGGTGCAACGGGGATTGGAGGTCGACACGTTTGGCAGCCAGATATCATTTTTCTTCAACGCACATAACAACTTTTTCGAAGAAATCGGCAAATTCCGTGCAGCTCGAAGGGTATGGGCGAAAATCATGAAAGAGAGATTTGGCGCGAAGAAGAGTGAGACGATGAAACTTCGGTTTCACGCCCAAACCGCCGGCGCCACGCTCACAGCCCAGCAAATCGACAACAATGTCGTGCGCGTGACCATTCAAGCGCTGGCCGCAGCTCTTGGCGGGTGTCAGTCACTGCACACAAATTCCCGCGACGAGGCGCTCGCATTGCCGACTGAGGAGGCAGCCCGTCTCGCTCTGCGGACGCAGCAGATTATCGCACATGAATCCGGTATTGCCGACACCGTCGATCCGCTGGCAGGGTCATACTTTCTTGAGAAGCTAACGGATGAGATCGAGCAAAGAGTCTGGCGTTATATCAACCAGGTGGACAAGATGGGCGGGGCGATCAAAGCACTTGAACAGGAATTTTTCCAGAAGGAAATCTCTGAAAGCGCCTATCGGTACCAAAAAGCCATTGAGGCGAAGGAGAAGATCATCGTGGGCATGAATGAGTTCGGTGAAAATGAAGAAACACCGGTCGAGATCATGAGAATCGACGAAAGCTTGCGTGTGAAGCAGGTAGAACGGTTGAACAGAATCAAAGCAAGACGAAATAATGATATGGTCTTGAAGGCTTTGAAGATACTTCGAGAAAGCGCCAAAACAGACAAAAATGTTATCCCTGAGATCCTGAACGCCGTTGAGGAGTACGCCACAATCGGCGAGATCTCAGATGCGCTAAGAGCCGAGTGGGGAGAATTCGATGGTCAGAAGAAGGCGCCTTAAATCCACTGCGGGAAGGTCTCATTGGGATGCTTGCGAAGCATTCCCTTAAGGATTTGCTTTTGGTCTGCCAAAATGCTTTAATACTGTAGAAATTCACACTAAGCAAGGCTTAGAATATCGACTAATTGTTAAAGCTTCAGGGGAGCTCATTTGCTCCGTTTTCTTAAAAAACCTTTGAGGCAGGAGTTGTGCTCGACCCTCGTCGTGTGTCTACATGTAAGGGCCCGGGTAAAAGCAGTTGGCTACCTTTCTTTATTTCTCTCCAACCTTGTTTTCGTTCCCAATCTTAACGCACAAACGAAACGGATGGTTGTCGACGGCAGCATCCGCTCAGCGGGAAGCGTACTTCCTTCGACAGCCCTCATCCGAATCCTGCATTCAGATTCGTCGGTCGCGAAAACGATATCTCTCTACGACCCATACAAAGGGAAATTCGGAGCCCGGCTTTCGACCACCGATGGCTTTGAAGAAGATGAGAGAATTCTTTTTCGCGTTGTGCTGTCGTCAAGGGATTCTTTTTTTGCACGTAGCGTGGCCCCTGTCGTCTTCAAGGGAACAGAGCTTCCCTTTCCTGCTCCGAACGTGACGGCAGAGATTTTCCGTAATCATATCCCGCAACTTCGCCGCCTAATTCCCGACACGACAGTCAACGAAAATCAGCTTCTTCGTTACCGCCCCGTTGCCATTGACCTGGACGGCGACACCATTCTCTTCAGGTTGGTCAAGGGTCCGCCATCGGCAAGGATGGACAGCATTACAGGCTTACTCACGTGGAGGCCTGGATTTGGAGATGCTGGTGTTCACGAAATTGTTTTTACGGCCGAAGACCGTTACGATGTCGCCGTTTCAAAGGCGGCGTACATCACGGTGACAAACGTGAACAGGCCGCCTCTCTTCACGAACATTCTCCCTGATACCGTTATCCGTGAGGGTCAGACCTTAAGATTTCACGTACGCGCGAACGATCCCGATGAAGACCATATCCGATTTTCCCAAACTCGAATTCCTGCGGGTGCAGTCTTTGACTCTGTTGAAGGGTTTTTTGAATGGACGCCAACTTTCGAACAAACAGGGGAGTATATCTTTACTCTTTCCGTACTGGATGAACATAACGCCGGCGCTTCGAGAACATCGAGGGTCACTGTACTCAACGTCAACAGGCCGCCCGTATTCACGAACTCTGCACCAGACACATCCGTGGATGAGGAAGAGAATCTGAACTTTCAAATAGCCGCCATTGATCCAGATGGAAACGACGTGACGTTTTCACTTGTTTCCGCCCCTCACGGAGCTGTCCTTTCTCCGCAAGGATACTTCTTATGGAAACCGACCTATCAGCAGGCAGGAGATCATGAAATTACTGTGAGGGTTCAGGATGATTCTCTTGAGTCCGACCGAAAAATGTTCATTCATGTCGCCAACGTTAATCGACTGCCGACGCCTCCACATCTGGTAAGACCTGCGCCCGGCGATACCGTGAACGTGAACAATGGAAGGCCGGTTGTGTTCACATGGCGCAGGTCTTTCGACGTGGATACTGACGATACCCTCAGTTATACGTTGCAGCTGAAAGGTGAATTCCTCGACACAACGATAAGCGGAATTCGTGATTCATCGCTTTCATTGAATGTGCGTTCAAGACTTCGGCCAGCTTCGCGTTATTCAGTTGTGCTTTCCGTAAGTGATGGGTCGGCGGTTGTGGCAGCCGAATCATTACCGTTCCGTACGTCCGGGGCAACTCCACCAAAAGAAAGCACAAGCCTTGCGTCGAAGTCATTTTCTCTTGAACACAATTATCCCAATCCCTTTAATCCGGTGACGTCCATCCGGTATACGATTCCTGAGCGAAGTTTTGTCAAGCTCACTGTTTGGAACATGCTCGGCGAGCTTGTCCAGGAATTGGTTGCTGAGGAGAAGGACACGGGCATTTATGAGACCACGTTCAAGGCGGAACGATTGCCGAGCGGAGTCTACCTTGTGAAACTCGAGGCTCACCCCGTCGAAGGCCTGGAAAGAAAAGACTTCATCAGCACGAAGAAAATGATTTTGGTGAAGTGAGAACGCACGGAGAGTTCCTCAATCATAAATTCTGAACAAAAGAACTTCATATCTCCGGTCTGACGCCCTCGTCCTTTAATTTTCTTTTATCTATATTGCTGCGTGCGTTTATCCAGGTCTGAACTTAAGTACCTCCGCTCGCTTTCCCAGAAAAAGTTTCGCGACGAAGAAAAGAAATTTCTCGTCGAAGGCTGGCGGGCAGTGAAAGACGCCCTGAACTCGGCCTTCAAGATCGAGCTTGCGGCGGTTCTTTCAAAGTACGTTGAGAGCCCCGATTATCGAGCCATTCTTCAGCAACTCCAGGACCGCCGGGTTACCCTCAAAGAAATAAATGAGATCGAACTCCGGCAAATCTCCGACACTGTTCACGCTCAAGGAATCATAGCTCTCGTCCATCAAAAGAAGTATGACCCTTCACAGTTAATCAAAGGACGCCCACGCGTACTCGTTGTTACCGACGGCATCGCGGATCCGGGAAATCTTGGATCCATTCTCCGGACGGCAGATTGGTTTGGCGTCGATGCCGCGCTGCTCGGAAAAGGAAGCGTCGAACTCTACAATGAAAAAGTTGTCCGTTCTACGGCGGGGTCAATTTTTCACCTCCCTGTTGTTGAAGATGTCGACCTGGGCGAATCACTTGAGATGCTGAAGAAGAATGGCTTTTTCATCGCGGCAACTGCTTCCGAAAGCAAGACTGACTACGCATTTTTGGAACGCAAACCGAAGATGGCTATTGTTTTAGGAAGCGAGGCAAGAGGGATTGGAAAGCAAGCGAAAGATATCGCCGATATCATTATCAAAATACCAAGGTTTGGAAAAGCAGAGTCCCTGAATGTTGGCGTTGCATGCGGGATCATTTTGGCCCATTTAAGAAATTCTGAACCATAAACAATGCTCACCTCCGTTCCCGGATTCAAGGTTGGACATTATACAGATCTGGACGGTTTGACGGGCTGCACAGTAGTCCTTTGTCCGCCAAAAACACGGGCGAGTTGCGAAGTCCGTGGAAGCTCGCCGGGCAGTCGCGAGCTCGCGCTTCTCGCACCGGACAAAACGATGCAGGAAGTTCACGCAGTTCTGCTGACGGGAGGGAGCGCCTTCGGACTTGCTGCCACCGACGGCGTGATGAGATGGTTAGAGGAGCACAACGTGGGTTATGAGACGCCCTGGGTGAAAGTGCCAATTGTTCCTGCGGCCGTGGTTTTCGACTTGAATGTGGGGAACGGCATGAAGCGACCTGATCCAGAGGCGGGTTACAAGGCATGTCAGAATGCTTCCAGTGGAGCGTTACCGGAAGGAAATGTGGGAGCGGGCACCGGGGCAACCGTTGGCAAGTGGAAGGGGATGGAGTACTGGATGAAAGGAGGGTTTGGGTCGGCATCCAAAACAGTTGGCGACCTTGTTGTGGGCGCGGTGGCTGTCGTGAATGCCGTTGGTGACATCGTTGATGAAGGCGGAAAGATACTTGCTGGTGCCAGGTCATCGCGTGGGGGTTTTTATGGCGATCAAGATCCCGTCCGCGTGTTTGCGCGGGGAAAAGTTTTGGAGAGAGCAAACACCACGCTCGTTGTCTCCGCAACAAACGCAAACCTCAGCAAAATCGAATTGCATCGGGTATGTCAGAGGATGCACGATGGAATGGCTCGTGCGATCCTTCCTGTACATACCTCTTATGACGGTGACGTCAGTTTTGCACTATCCTGGGGTTCACTGCAGGTCGATTTCGACTTGGTTGCCGAGATTGCCGCGCACTTGACTGCAGTTGCCATCCGAAGGGCCGTGAAGGCAGCAAAAAGCACACAGGGAATTCCCGGACTCGGGGACAATTGACCTCCTTTCCATTTCTTCCAAAATCGACTTATATTTCATGGACAACATGGAACGGCGGCAGGTTCATCATTGCGAATAATTTTCCTCTGGCTTCGAAGGCTCAAAGCCTGGGTTGAAGGCTTCGCGCATAAGCCTGGCGCAGGTTGGTCGCTCTTTGGCATTGCATTCATAGAGTCATCTTTTTTCCCCATCCCGCCAGACGTGCTGCTGATCGCTCTGGCAGTGTCAATTCCGAAAAGATCCTTCAGGTATGCTCTCATTTGTACTGTCGGTTCCGTGCTGGGAGGCATGCTTGGTTTCTGGATCGGGCTTGAGTTATTTGATTTGGTCGGTCGTTCGATTATCGATTTCTACGGATTACACGAACACTATCTGAGAGTTCAGGAACTCTATAATGATAACGCATTCAGCGCCATCGCAATCGCCGGCTTCACACCAATACCCTACAAGGTCTTCACCATAGCGGCCGGGGCATTCCAGGTCCCGCTTGCGACTTTGGTGTATGCATCGATCTTGGGCAGGGGCGGACGATTCTTTCTCGTTGCGTCGCTTTTTTACTGGTTTGGTGTCGGTATAAAGGCCTTTATCGACAAATACTTTGAAGCTTTAAGTCTTGGTTTCGTAGTCTTGTTGGTCCTTGGCTTTGTGGCGATTCGTTGGATTGTGTAGATGCAGGTCGGCTCTACAATTATGAAAATTCAGCTCTGAAGGATACTGAAAACCCGTGAAAACCTCGCACGCTCTACATCGTGTTACTCTTCCCCGTGCGTTGTCGAAACTGGGTATCGCGTCCCGCTCGCAAGCTTATCAGAGCATTATTGAGGGTAAAGTCAGAGTGAACGGAAATCGGGAACTGAATCCGCATCGATGGGTCAACCTTCTGGAGGACAGGATAGAGTTGGAAGGAAAAAAACAAAAACCCATGGAAGATCGGTACGTTCTTTTCCATAAGCCCAAAGGCGTTACAACAACGCGAGTGAATGAACGAGGTGGAAGTACGATCTATGATGTCCTGGGAGATGATACGGACGCGTTGATCCCGGTAGGCCGACTTGACAAGGACACGACGGGTTTGCTGTTGTTAACGAATGACCATCAGCTTGCCGATTTTCTTACGAGTCCCAGATCGGGAGTGGAGAAGAGTTATCTCGCGACACTGAACTTTCCTGTATCAAAGAACCACGTCACCGAGTTGACAAAAGGCGTTCAGATTCTTGTTGACGGAAAGCCTTAGATGGCAAAAGCCATAAAGGCAAAACTCGTGAGCCCAACGCAGGTTGAAATATCCGTTTCGGAAGGCAAGAACAAGCAGGTTCGTAAAATGTTTGAAGCAATTGGCTATGTTGTTCTTGAGCTCAAACGAACTTCGCATGGTCCGTTGGCGCTAGGAAGCATGAAGGAAGGCAAAAAAAGAGATTTGTCAAAAGAAGAAATATCGTCGTTGAGGGACTTGATGAGAAACCGCCGTTCCGCTTCCCGTCGTTCAGAAAGACGCCGAAGGCAACAGCATAAGGATCGTCACCATGCCTGAAGTTGTTGCGAGGATTGTGGAAATCTGCGGTTTTAGATTCGCCGACAGAGTACCACAATATCTGCTCTTGAGGAGAGCCAACGAAGATACGATCTATCCTGGTATCTGGCAGTTTGTGACGGGAACAATTGAGAGGGGAGAACGTGCTCCGGACGCAGGGCTGAGAGAACTCAGAGAGGAAACAGGATTGGTTCCAAAACGATTCTGGACGGTGCCACACGTAAACTCGTTTTATGTGGCTTCTGAAGACAAAATCCATCACACCGTTCTATTTGCCGCGGAGTGTGACGGCTTCACCATTATCCTCTCTCGTGAGCATCAATCTTACGTGTGGCTGGAATACACTGAAGCAAAAGAAACTCTTGTCTGGCCGGGTCAAAAAAAAGGGCTTGAGATCGTGCACGAGTACATTGTCGGAGGGAAGAAGGCAGCCGAGCTTCTGGAATTCAAACCTGTTGAATTATAGAGAGGAAGAACATTGAGTTTACTCGTCGTAGGTTCTGTCGCGCTGGATTCCGTCGAAACACCCTTTGGAAAAGTCGACGATGCGTTGGGCGGTTCCGCCGTTTATATCTCGACCGCGGCAAGTTTTTTTACGGCGCCAATACGGCTTGTCGGAGTTGTGGGCGGAGATTTTTCGAAAGAGCACATTGAATTTCTGGAGGAACGAGACGTTGACCTTGAAGGCCTTCAGGTGGTTGAGGAGGGTAAGACATTCCGTTGGGGCGGCAGATATCATTACGACTTGAACGCAAGGGACACATTGTTTACACACCTGAATGCGTTTGAACAATTCAAGCCGATTATTCCCGTCAGCTATAAGAAAACTGCGTACGTCTGTCTTGGCAATATCGACCCCGTTCTGCAGCGTCAGGTACTCGAACAAATCCAAAAACCGAGGTTCGTGATAGGCGATACCATGAATTATTGGATTCAGACCAAGCCAAACGAGCTCAGAGACACCATGAAGGTGATGGATGCAATTGTCGTTAATGAGTCCGAAGCTCGTTTGCTGACGAATGAGCCGAACCTGATAAAGGCTGCAAAAAAAATTATCGCCCTTGGCCCAAAGGTTGTCATTGTCAAAAAGGGTGAGCATGGGGCGGTGCTCGTTACAGAGGACACGATCTTCTCGGCACCCGCATACCCATTGGAGAATATCTATGATCCGACGGGAGCGGGAGATGCCTTCGCGGGCGGGTTTGCGGGTTGGCTTTCGAAGACCGACGATCTCTCGAATGAGAATCTCAAACGGGCAGTGATTTACGGCAGTTCGCTTGCTTCCTTTTGTGTGGAAAAATTCAGCGTTGACGGACTTCGAGATCTCACCAAATTGAAAATTCAGGACAGGTATAGGTCGTTTATGGAGCTATCACGGTTTGACGAGGGGCGGTAGTTGATCAAGTCGATCGAATGGAGAAACAACAAGATCCGATTTTTGGATCAAACGAGGCTCCCGTTGGAGGAAAAATACGTCGAAACCGACGATCCTGAAGTCGTAGCAGAGGCGATTCGAAGATTATCCATCCGAGGGGCGCCTCTCATAGGGATTGCGGCCGCCTACGGAATTGCTCTGGCGGCGCATGCACTGATTTCGACTCCGTATTCGCACAGCCGCTCTGCACTTCAAAAAGTCATTCAGCTGTTCTCATCAACGCGACCGACGGCAGTGAACTTGTTTTGGGCTCTCAATAGACAGCGCAGAATACTTGAAAGCTCCAGTGATAAGTCGTCTGAATTACTTGCGATAGCGCTTTTGGCCGAAGCAATGAGGATTCACGAGGAGGATGCTGCCATGTGTGATCGGATTGGAGAACTGGGTTCTTCCTTGATGCCCTCGGGAGCTGTGATCCTGACGCATTGTAACACAGGCAGCCTCGCAACTGGTGGTCGCGGCACGGCTCAAAGCATAATTTCGACATTGTGGGAACAAGCGAAATTGAAACACGTCTATATTGACGAAACGCGTCCTCTTTTCCAGGGCGCACGGCTGACCGCGTGGGAGCTCGGCAAACTCGGAATTCCCTCAACACTCGTTGCAGACAACACGGCTGCATTTCTGATGAAGAAAGCGATGATTCATGCCGTCATCACAGGTGCAGACAGAATAGCGCTCAACGGCGATGTGGCAAACAAAGTTGGGACCTATAACCTTGCCGTCCTGGCGAGCTATCACTCTCTGCCTTTGTATGTTGCGGCTCCGACATCCACGGTCGATTTTAAATTGGAAGACGGGAAAAACTTTCCCATTGAAGAGCGGAATGCAAGGGAAATGCTGGAAGTGAACGGAACACGTATCGCGCCGCCCGGCACAAAAGTTTATTCACCCGCTTTTGACGTGACTCCAGGATCGCTTGTTTCTGCAATAATCACCGAAAGAGGAATTCTTCGTTCTCCTTATGAACGCGCCTTCGACGAGCTTCGGCGTGATCCGATCGATGTCAGTTCCGAGACTGCGTGAGATGATTACAAAGACCGCAGCAATCGTTCTTAAGTCGATGAAGTTCCGTGACACGAGCAAAATCGTGACTTTTTATTCACGAACTTTCGGCAAGTTAAAAGCAGTGGCGAAGGGGGCTCGGGAAACAAAAAGCAAGTTCGGCGCCGCGCTTGAACCGATGAGCCTGGTTTCCTTGGTTCTGTACAAGAAACCGAATAAAGACCTTCATTTGATATCTCAGTGCGATATTCTGGACCAATACAAGAACGTGCATGTAGCAATGGAACGCATGTCGGTAGGGCTGGCCATGGTTGAACTTCTGGAAAGAGTCACTCATGATGAGGAAGAGAATTCCGCTTTGTTCTCACTCGTCGTCGATTGCCTTGGGGTGCTCGACAAAAGCGACAAGAATTTCCAGTCGATTCTTCTCGCATTCGAGGTTCAAATGGCATCCCGACTTGGGTTTGGACCTTCCCTCGAGACATGCCTCAGCTGCGGAACAACCCTGGGTAGGTTCGACCGAAAAGCTGTCGGAGTATTCAAAATACCTCAAGGAGCCGTCGTCTGTCCCGAGTGCCTGCAGCTTCCCCCGTTGCCTGGTGGACGGATGTCGATTGAAGGTCGGAAGTCCTCCATGGAAGTGTTTCGCGTGCTCCGAAGTTTTCAGGAAAAACGGCTTGAATTGATCCCGTCGATTGAGTACGATGACGCCACCGGGAACGAAATTGACGAAACTTTGCGTTTGTATTTACGTCATCATTTTGAAGACCTAAAGCCATTGAAATCAACAGAAGTATTTCAAAAACTCTTCGAAGAGGTAAAAGGAGGATAAACTTCTTATGTCTTTCAGATCTGTCATAACCGCCGTGTTGCTCATAGGGCTCGGTATTATTTTCGGCGTCGTTCTGGTTTCGAGTTTTAAGGGCGTCGGAGCTTCGTTTGCCGGAGAAGACGTCAATCTCGGCGCAAGCAGTCCGCCGATAAAATCAAACGCAACGTTACTCGCACTGAACGAGGCCTTCCACAACATTTCAAAAGAAGTCACACCGACCGTGGTGTACATTACTGTGGAGTCAAAACCGCAGACCAGGTCGGATGAGGATGAAACCCAGAGATTCTTTCATTTCTTTCCGGATTTCAGGTTTGAGTCTCCGAAACGGATGCCGGAAATGGGCGCAGGTTCCGGAGTCATCATCGCGTCGAACGGGTACATTCTTACGAACAACCATGTCGTCGACAACGCGAAATCCGACGGAATCAAAGTTCGCCTCTCCGACACGCGTGAATTCAGAGGAAAATTAATTGGCAAGGATAATCTGACGGACCTGGCGGTGATTAAGATTGAAGAAAACAACCTCCCGGTCGCAAGCCTGGGCAACTCCGACGAAGTGGATGTTGGTCACATTGTTTTCGCCATCGGTAACCCTCTCGGACTGACATCCACAGTAACGCAGGGTATAGTGAGCGCTTTGGGCAGGCCCCTTCGAATCATCGAGGATAACAACTCAGGCTACGCAATAGAGAACTTTATTCAGACTGACGCGGCTGTGAATCCAGGGAACAGCGGCGGAGCGCTTGTTAATATTAGAGGAGAAGTTGTCGGCATTAACACCGCTATCGCAACGACGAACGCCAGATATCAAGGCTACAGCTTTGCCATTCCTATAAACCTCGCCAAAAAAGTAGCTAACGACGTCATCAAATATGGCACAGTTCGAAGGGGCTATATCGGTGTCCGGATACGGTCGGTAGATGCGACCATAGCCAAGGCCCAGGGGCTAGACAAAGCTCAAGGTGTCTTTGTCGAGGATGTGAACGCAGGAAGCGCTGGTGAAGATGCCGGCCTTGAAGCCGGTGACATCGTATTGTCCGTCGACGGCAAGGAAGTCAACACCGCCAACCAACTCCAGACTCTTGTGGCAAGTCACTACCCCGGAGAAACTGTCGTGCTGAAGGTTTGGCGAAAGAAAAGATCAATCGAGAAAAAAGTGACTTTAAAGCCCCGAGAAGACGAAGAGGAGATCGTTCCCGCTCGTGAGAGGATCAGGCGGACACCTGAATCCAATGAAAACACCGCCTCCAAAAGGATCAAGGTGGAAGAATTGGGAATAGCCGTCCGGTCTCTTGATCCGAAAATCAGACAACAATACGACATTGAAAAAGGTGTTCTGGTTGACGATGTGGAAATGCTGAGCACCGCCCAGGATCGGGGACTGCAAAAGGGAGACGTCATCGTAGCTCTGGGAGATAAAGATGTTGAAACTGCTGAGGAATTCAAATCCGAAGTGGAGAAGCTCAAGCCGGGTGACGCCGTCATGCTCCGTGTTAAAGGGCAGGACAAAAGAACTCGATTCGTCGCCATCGAAATGCCGAAGTAATCACAATAATTACCCGCTTCAACAACAGGGCACGTCCTGGAAAGAGGATGTGCCCTTTTTTGTTCAAGCGATTCGAGTGATTGAAACTCCTGTGATTTTTCGCTTAATTGTTAAACACACCACAAAAGAGGCGTCAGCATTGATACGATACTTAACGTCCGGTGAATCCCATGGGAAGGGCCTGATCGGGATTATCGAGGGAATTCCGGCCGGCCTAAACATTTCGGCTGATTATGTTAACCATCAGTTGCGGCGACGGCAGCAGGGATACGGTCGTGGCGGAAGGATGAGGATTGAATCTGACCAGGTTGAAATTCTTTCCGGGGTGAGGTTTGGAAAAACGATTGGGTCGCCGGTGGCACTGATGATTCGAAACAAGGATTCGCAGAACTGGCTTGAGAAGATGGCCGTCGACGGGGATGACTCAGGAATTGAGAAAGTTACGATCCCAAGACCCGGCCATGCGGATTACGTTGGTTATGTAAAATACGGATTTGACGATGTGCGTAACGCGATCGAGCGCGCGAGTGCGCGGGAGACCGCAATGCGAGTTGCTTGCTGTACCATTGTGCGAAAACTCCTGGAAGAGTTCGGCATTTTTGTCGGAAGTCATGTCCTCAGCATTGGGAATGCTCTAACAAAAGACCGAATAAAAGTCGATCGGGCCATAAGTAGATTTACACGAGCATCGTGCGGGGCTTACAAGGTGGCAGAAAAAGCGGACGAATCTCAAGTGCGCATGCTTGATAAAACGACGGAAGAAAAGGCGATAGCCGAAATACGAAAGAGCAAGAAGCTCGGCGACACGCTAGGCGGAATCTTTGAAGTCCTTGTCACGGGAGTTCCGATAGGGCTTGGAAGCTACGTTCAGTATGACAGAAAACTCGACGGCCAGCTTGCGCAAGCCCTGATGTCAATCCATGCCGTTAAGGGAGTCGAGATTGGAGACGGGTTCGCAAATGCCCAGAAGTTTGGCTCTTACGTTCACGACGCCTTCTCGGTGAAAAATACCGTCATCGCGCGCAAGACAAACAGGGCGGGAGGGTTGGAGGGTGGCATTACCAATGGCCAAACAATCATCCTCCATGCGGCTATGAAGCCGATATCAACTCTCGCTCATCCTTTGAAATCTGTTGACTTGAAAACGAAGAAAGTCGTGGACGCACGGTACGAAAGATCTGATGTGTGCGCCGTGCCGGCCTGTTCCGTCATCGGTGAAGCTGTGATTGCTCCCGTGGTGGCTAATGCATTTTTAGAGAAATTTGGGGGAGACTCAGTACAGGAAATAAGGTCGCGTTATAAGAAAAAGAAGCCCAAATATTGACTCTTTCTATGAATTCCGCTATATTTTTCAGAGAAAAAACCGTCAACGTTCAAGAAAGAATTGAGCTCATTGCTCTAACTTTGTGAGGAGGTGTTGCCGTCTTCAGTGCGCATTACGAAGCCGTCGGTTCAAACGGAAAAATGAATCGTAAGGTGCTCGTCCTGAACCACAACTACGAGCCCCTCAGTGTGTGCAACGTAAAAAAAGCGGTTGTGCTCCTGTATCTCGGCAAAGCAGAATTGATCGCCTCATGTGAAGGAAGATTTCTCCACTCTGTTACATTAGCGATGCCATTCCCGAGCATCGTTCGCCTCTCCGTCTACGTTCGAGTCCCTTACAAGAAGATTGTTCTTTCACGAAAGAACATCCTCCGCCGCGACAGCCACCGTTGTCAATACTGCGGGAAGTCAGAAGTTGCGCTGACAGTGGACCATATTGTTCCCAGGGCCCGCGGGGGCCTTGATAGCTGGGAGAATCTTGTGTGCGCCTGCATAAACTGCAACAACAGGAAAGGAGACCGAACTCCCTCCGAAGCGCATATGACCTTGCAACGGAAGCCCATTCGCCCCAATCATGTCATGTTCATCCGGCACTTCGTGGGAACGGTCGATGAACATTGGAAGCCTTATCTGTTTATGAATTAGTTTGGTGGCGGGTTTCCGTTATCAGATTGTTGAAAGGAGTTCCAAAGTCCCGTATTGAGTCAACGAAAAAAAGTGATTCTCAGCGGCATGCGTCCCACAGGGAAGCTCCATCTGGGACACCTTGTGGGAGCATTGGAAAATTGGGTCGGGCTTCAAAAGGAGTATCAAAACTATCACTTGATAGCTGATTACCACGCTCTTACAACAAACCCTGACACGAAGGACATTGAGCAAAACTCGCTCGATATGCTCGTGGATTGGTTGTCGGCGGGCCTTGATCCTGAGCTCAGCCCGATGTTCCGTCAATCGCAAATCAAGGAACATACGGAACTGCATCTCATTTTCTCCATGCTTATAACGACCGCGAGGCTGGAACGCAATCCGACGTTGAAGGAGCAGGTACGTGACCTTGAGCTGGAGAATGTGAGCTACGGCCACCTGGGTTATCCGGTATTGCAGGCGGGGGACATTTTGCTGTATAAGGGTGACGTTGTACCTGTGGGAGAAGACCAGATTCCCCACATTGAGATAACGCGGGAGATAGCGAGGAGATTCAACACTCAATATAGGCGCGTTTTTCCAGAACCGGAGGGGAAGATAACCAAGTTTGCCCGCTTGCCGGGTCTAGACGGTAAACGCATGAGTAAATCTCTCGGTAATACGATTTTGCTCTCAGATTTGCCGGAGGCGATCAAGACAAAAATGAAATCTGCGGTGACAGACCCGCAAAAAGTACGGAAAGGTGACCCGGGCAGGCCCGATATCTGCCTGGTCTTTGCCTACCACAACAAGTTTAATTCGGCGGAAGTCCCTGAAATTCGGAAGGGCTGTGAAAGCGGCGCACTCGGATGTGTCGATTGCAAACTGAATTGCGCAAACCATGTGATCGAAGCCCTCTCTCCCATGAGAGAAAAGAGAGCTTTTTACGAAAAACACCTTGACCAGGTGAAAGGCACTCTGGAGCAGGGCGAGAAGAGGGCGAGAATGGTAGCGCAGCAGACGATGGCGGAAGTACGTTCAGCGATGGGAATCGGTTGAGGATGAAAACCGGTTCCAACATTGCACTCACCTTTGTCGAAAGAATAACAAATGTATAGCGTCAAACTTCAAGACTTCGAAGGGCCGCTCGACCTCTTGTTATTTTTCATCAAACGGGATGAACTGGATATCTACAACATCCCCATTGCGCGGATCACAAAAGAATTCATGGGGTACCTTCATTTCATGCGCGAGCTTGATTTGGAAGTTGCAGGAGATTTTGTCGTTGTCGCTGCGGAGCTTATGCAAATCAAAGTAAAAATGTTGCTGCCTCCTGAGCCCGGTGAGGAAGAAGAGGAGGATCCACGAGCGAATCTCGTCAAACGGCTGGTCGATTACAAAAGGTTTAAGGAGGTCGCTCTTGAGATGTCGAAGCAAGAGGATGAGCAGAAAAGAATATTCCCGCGAGGTTATTACAATTCAGATGAGCGCACATCGGTCGATGAAACGGACGAGGATTTGATGAGTGATGTTACGCTATTTGACCTCATCGCTTCGTTCAAGTTTGCAATGGATCGAATGCCGAAGAAATTCGTTCACGAAATCCTGAAGCTCAATGTAAGCATCGACCAGCAGATTGAGTACATCACGGATTTTTTTTCACGCAGGTCCGAAGCGACGTTTTACGACTTGATTAAAGACATGACAGAGAAGATCTATATCGTCGTTACCTTTATCGCATTGTTGGAGCTCATCCGGTCCAGGAAACTCATTCTTCGTCAGGCGGAACCCTTCGGCGAAGTTTCCATTATGCGGAGTGTCAACTAACATGGCAGAAACCACGACACAAGAGATAAGAGTCCTCCAGGTGCCGTCGACGGTGAAACGACTTGTTGAGGCGCTTATTTTTGCGGCTAAAGAGCCGCTCACTGTAAAACAGATAAAAGCAATCTATGAACAGCAAGGCGGTGAGAATGAGGACCGGACAATCGATGCGGAAGAGATACGTGCGATCCTTGCCGACTTGAATGAGGAGTTCCAGCGTGATGACAAGCCGTATCGTATCGTTGCGATTGCAGGCGGCTTCCAGTTTGCGACGTTATCGCAGTATGCAGAATGGCTCGGGAAGCTTTACAAAGAGCAAGCGCGAAGAAAGCTATCCCAGTCGAGCACGGAGACTCTAGCGATCGTTGCATACAAGCAGCCTATCTCCCGGCCCGAAATAGAATCAATCCGCGGTGTCAATTGCGATTATGTTCTTGCGACGCTTCTTGAAAAAGACCTTGTAACAATTGTCGGAAGGGCCCCGACGCCCGGACGGCCCTTATTGTACGGCACGACAAAGGAGTTTCTGAAACATTTTGGCCTTAATGAAATAACTGACTTACCGAGGCCGCGGGAAATTGAAGAAATTCTCGGCGAAAGCCAGTTCGAAACTGAACGAAGAATGCTCGAAGCTCAGGCAGGCGCAGCAGAGATGAAAAAGGAAGATGAGGATTTCAAGTCGAGGCTGCCTCATATTCCCAAGCGAAGGCCGGAATTGGATGGCGAAGTAAAAATCGTACAAAGGAACAAACAAAAAGAAATCAGAAAGCCGGACGCCGATGAATCAGCCACAGACAAGTCCATTCAGGAGAGAATCGAGTTTCCTCAGGAGATCACAGGCCCTCAGAATGAACCGGCTGATACCTCAGACAATGTACTAGAAGAGCGCAGACAAGATTCAACGGATGGTGAGGCCTACCCGGTCCGGTCTGCACTCCCGCAGCCTGATGAATCCGCTCACAATGGAGTGGAATCTCAAGTGAATGATAAAGATCAGGTCCCCCGGGAGTTGATGCCGCTTGAGCTAACTTCTCCACCGGTTTCAGAGGCGCAAACGATTGATCCTCTAGGGGGAATTCAAGAAGAACCCGTTGAGACTAAAAGCGATAAGCAAGAGGGCTCAGTAAAGCCAGCTGAGGCTATTCCCGCCTTGTCAAATCAGGAGGAGATCCTGCAACCTCCTTCAATCCAACCGGAACACAAATCCGCATGGCACAACTGGAAAGAGAAGATTCAATCGTTCATCAGGAAGCTCTTCGGCTGAACAAATTCCTCGCAATGGCGGGGGTGGGCTCGAGGCGAAAAAATGACGAATTGATTCTCTCCGGTGCCGTGAAAATAAACGGCCGCACCGTTCATGAACTGGGTATTCGTGTTTACCCCTCAAAGGACCTCATCACAGTCAACGGGAAACGCATAGTCCCTGCGAAAAGGAACGTGTATATCATCTTGAACAAGCCAAAAGATTGTATCACCACGGTAAGCGACGAGAAGGGGAGGACCACGGTGATGGACTATGTGCGCCTCAAGGAGCGCATTTTTCCCGTCGGACGGCTGGATAGAAACACCACGGGAGTCCTTATTCTGACCAATGACGGCGAACTTGCAAACAAACTCATGCATCCCCGGTTTGAAGCAGAGAAGGTCTATCGTGTAGCGTTGAATAAGCCCGTCACGGACGAGCACATCGGGTTACTGAGACGGGGTGTAAAGCTTTCCGACGGGATTGCCAGGGCACTGAGGGCAGAAGCGATCAGAGGTTCGGGAAGAATAAAAGTACTCATTGCTTTACGAGAAGGCCGCAACCGAGAGGTACGCCGAATCTTTGAAGTGCTTGGCTATGACGTGAAACAACTGGAGAGGATTTCGTTTTCCGGCATTACTCAGGCGGGGCTTCAAAGAGGCAGGTGGCGTTACATGACAAACCGTGAAGTCTCACATTTACGAGATTTGGCAGAAAGAATGTTATGAGGTTTGAACGAAGCAGCGGGATCCTCTTACATCCCACATCTCTTCCAGGGGAGTATGGGATCGGCGACCTGGGGTCTGCTGCATATCATTTTGTCGACTGGCTTGTCAATGCAGGCCAGAGAATCTGGCAAATGTTACCCGTGGGCCCTGTGGGTATGGGAAATTCGCCCTACATGAGCTTTTCCGCTTTTGCAGGAAGTCCGTTGTTGGTTGACCTTCAAGAGCTCGTCTCCCGCGGCTGGCTTACCAAGAGTGAACTGAATGAAGGAGTTTCGTTTCCCAAGAATCGCGTTGATTATGACGCGGTCACGAGTTTCCGGATGGAAAAGCTTCAAAAAGCGGCTGATAGGTTTTGCGCACAAAGCGTGGCGCACGATCGCGCTGAATTTGATTCATTTTGTCAGTCCAACGCACAATGGCTGGACGAGTACGCCTTGTTCATGGCTTTTCATGAAGAATTTGACGGCGTTGGTTGGAATCGATGGGAGAGTTCTGTTGCACGACGAGATCCCGGGGCCATTCAGAAAGGCGCCGCCGAACTCAAGAATTTGGTTCTTTTGCATAAGTTTATTCAGTGGTCGTTCGTGAGGCAGTGGAATAACTTGAAGAAATATGCGAACGAGCGCGGTGTCAAACTTGTTGGCGATATTCCTATTTTTGTAGCGCACAACAGCGCGGATGTGTGGTCACACCCAGAATCTTTTTATCTTGACGACGTGCTGAAACCGACTGTCGTTGCGGGAGTGCCGCCGGATTATTTTAGCAAAACCGGACAGCGATGGGGAAATCCGCTTTACCGATGGGATGTGATGAAAAAGAACGGCTACGCATGGTGGGTAGAGAGGTTTCGATCGATGTTTCAGCTTTTTGACATTGTGCGGATCGACCACTTCCGCGGCTTTGTTGC
>JACPSI010000063.1 GCA_016193365.1 Ignavibacteriales bacterium | reverse complement strand
TCTTGCAGATTTCGTTGTTCGGAGAACTTTCTTGCCTGGTCGAGCATCCCTTCAGAGATGTCCACACCGATCGCTTTGGAGGCGCCCTCAGCCAGTAATGTCATATGCAACGACCCGACGCCGCAGCCGATGTCGAGAATTTCCTTCGAAGCGACCGGTTCCGTTCTCACGCCTTCGAGCAGATGTTGTTGAACCTTTTCGAGTTTACCTTTTTTGAATCGCTTGGCGTACTTCTTCGACCAGCGGGAGAAAAACTTGTTTGTGCCTTCTTGTGCAGGATGTGTTTGGCAGCAGGATGTCATTGAGAAAGAGTGGGGTATGCGATGAAAGACAAGAAAGAATTCCCGGTAGCCGCAGGCTTCAGCCTGCGTTTTTCAGCAATAATCGCAACCTGAAGGTTGCGGCTACCGAGATTGGTTGCTACGCAGCAGGCGCCTTCGCAACTTTCGCAAAGACCGTTGCAAGAACAACACCGGCGATGATATACTCTACCACGCCGTACAGGAACCATTGAAGGGCAAGAGAATACGGAATCGCGATCGATGCATACGTACCGTATGCCATCCCAACACTCAGCCAAATGCCGATATACGCCCCGTACCGTACTCCTTCCATCATACCCTTTCCTTCGTAGCCCTTTGAGAACACAAGCGTGAAGAAAAAAGAACCGATGAGTGTGATGACATGGTAAATCCACATCTTGGACATCATGTCCTCGCGCCAGAGCGATTTGAGCGACTCATAGGTCGAGGCGAGAAGAAGACCATTGACAAGAAAAGCGGTAATTTCCAGCGTCACGAAAACGGCAATAAAGCCCATCCACAATCTTTTGTCCATACATCCTCCTTACGTTGGTGGATATGAAAGGAATAATGGGAACACGCCGTCCGCACCGACCCTTTAAGATTCTGACACTAAAGATATGAAAACGAAGAATCAAACGGAAATTACATGACGAAATCGATTTCGTACAACAGATAATCCGTCTGCTTCAGGCCGAGTTTCTCGTAGGTTGTTCGAGCCCTCTCATTGTGTTTTTCCACGTACAACCTCAAGCCGCACACATCCTTGCGTTCTTGAGCGAGTTTCTTCACATGGCTGAAAAGAGCCTGAAAAACGCCCTTTTCGCGGTTCTCCTTGCGCACATAGACACTTTGAATCCACCAGAAATTCCCGTTCCGCCAATCGCTCCATTCGTACGTGATCATAAGCTGCCCGAGAATTTGCGCGTTCTCCTCCGCAAGAAGATAAATCCCCTTCGATGAGTCGGCTAAGATGCCCTCGACTCCTTTGTGAAGACGCTCTGGGGGCAGCGATTTGCCTTCGGTTTCTTTGGCCATCAAGCTATTGAATTCTGCAATGAGGTTGGTGTCGCTTTCGGAGGCGGGACGAATCGTGATACCCATCGGGTGCACCTTGACTGTGGGAAGAAAAATCTATTACTTCTCGGCACACGCAATATAGAGTTTCGACACATCTCCATCAAGTACTTACCATTCTCCGGAGTTGCCATGAAACACTTCGTCGCCACGCTCCTGCTAATGACCGTTGTTCTTCCGGCAGTCGCTCAACAAACTCGCCCCGTTCAAATTGTCACAACATCCCCTACCGGACGCACTCGCACGCTCGACCAATCACAAACAATTGCGGTAACCTTCAATCAAGCGATGACGGCTTTGAAAGAAGTTCCCCAGGATGAAGACACCGGACCAATGATCATTACTCCAGCCATCAAAGGAAAATATCGATGGCAAGGAACAGCAACGTTGACGCTTATTCCTTCTGAAAAACTTCCCTACGCCACGGCGTATAAGGTCACAATTCCGGGTGGAACAAAATCTGTAACCGGACAAGCTCTTGCAACAACGTTCGAGTGGACGTTTGAAACTCCCCGTCCTCAAGTGGTGGAGCGCGATCCGGATCATAACCAAAGATTTGTCGAGCTCGATTACGCTACGCTCCTGAGATTCAATCAACCGATCGACCCGCAGCAAGCGAGTAAATCTATTTCGATTGAAGAACGCGCCGGCGGGCAACTCGAGTACCCGTCGTACCTTGCCCAGCGTCCCGAGAGCACTCAGCTTGCCAGGAGTAACCGATGGCAGAGAAGATGGCAATCATCCGACCGACAGAACGCGTTGGTGCTCATTCCCGGGAGAAAGTTCAAGAAGGGCGCGACGATCACAGTGCGGGTGAAGCCGGGGTTGACTGGCATTCAAGGTCAGCTTCCTTCCACGGAAGAATACGTTCTGCAATTTACGACATACAATGAGTTTTCCTTTTTGGGCCTGAATAATGCCGACGGGTTTGACCCCCGCCGTGCCCTAGAAATGAGGTTTTCCAATCCGGTCTATCGTAACGATCTGCTCAAACACATTGCCTTTGTTCCGCAGTTGAAGCTTGAAGAACCGGAATACGATTATCCCCAGGAGTTGATGTACCTTCAGCTTTCGCTTGAAGCAGAAACACAATACACGGGATTCATTCTCCCCGGCATGAAAGACCAATTCGGGCAGGAATTCAAAGACACTGTCAAGTTTCAATTTCGGACGGGCTCCTTCCCGCCGTTCGTGCAAATGACGACGGGGCAGGGTGTGCTTGAAGCGTATGAGTCTCACAAGTATCCTGTGACGTTTATGAATATCGACTCCGTTCGAGTGCAAATGGGAAGAGTGAACCCGGAGAAGATTGTCGAAGTTATGCAGCGTTTGGATTACTCCTACTATCAAAGGCTCGCGTGGGAACAAGCCATTCTCACCTGGATGGACCGGACGAGTGCGGATGAAACGGACTTCAGTCTCTCCGTAAACTGGCCCGTCAAAACACCGAAAAACAAGAAAACCGTCAAGCCGCTCGACCTCGATGCCGTCCTTGGGAAAGCGCAGCGAGGCATTGTTCTGGCGCAGATCGACAACCTCCTGTCAGGCGATTATCATCGCTATCTGAAGGCGCTCGTGCAAGTCACGAACATGGGGTTGACAACGAAATTCTCTCCTGAGCACACTCTCGTATGGGTGACAAACCTCAAAGATGCAAGCCCTGTTGCAAAGGCTGCAGTCGAAATACGAAATGACAGCAACAAAGTCGTCTGGAAAGGCACCACCGACGCCAATGGTTTCGCAAAAGCCCCTGGATGGTTCAATCTTGGGATGAAAAAAACCGGCGACGACGATGAAGACGAAGATGGCGGATGGTACTACGGGTCACGACAACCGCGTCAGTGGATTCTTGTCAGGTTTGGAGACGATGTCGCTTTCTCGAGTTCGGAATGGAATCAGGGTATCGAGCCGTGGCAATTCAATGTGCAGTATGAGTGGAATCCCAACCCGAATCCCAGGAGAGCACGAATCTTCACTGACCGGGGACTCTACAAAGCAGGAGAACAGGTGGAAATCAAAGGGATTGTCAGAGAATTGCGGAATAATGAATGGCGCATCACGGATAGAATGTTGCCGCTTCAGCTCAAAGTGCGCGATTCACGCAATGAAGAAGTGTTGGTCGTGAAACCGAAGATTTCGCCATTCGGTTCGTTTGCTCTCAGTTTGCCGCTCAAGCCGACGGCGCCCCTTGGATATTATTCGATTCAACTCTCAATGAAAAAGAAAGTGCAGCAAATGCGGAACAACCAGCGCGTAGAAGTGGAAAAAATGGAGCCCATCGGGGGCGAAAGCTTTCGGGTCGAGGCTTTCCGCGCGGCAGAGTTTGAAGTGACCGCCAGGTTCGACCGGAAGTCGTATATCATCGGGGACAGCGTAGGCGGGATGGTGATGGCGAGGTATCTCTTCGGCGGCGCCATGAAAGAAGCTCCGCTAAGATGGAGAATCTCATCGACACCGACAGGGTGGTTTCCGGAAGGTTTTGATGGATACGCGTTCGGGCCCATGTACTGGCTTACACACTATCAGTCTCGTCGTCACGACGTACTCTCAAGTGACGAAACAAATCTCGACGACAACGGCGGTGCATTGGTGCGTTATCATCTGCGCGTAGGCGAGTTGCAAGGACCGCAGTCGCTTATGCTTGAAGGCGACGTCACGTCACCCGCACGCCAGCAGATTTCGGGAAGAACATCAGTCCTCGTCCATGGCTCGGAGCATTATCTTGGGATTCAACTTTCAGGCACATTCATCGGCGTGGATTCGACTCTCCGTTATAAACTCGTCGCCGTCGATACAGCCGGAAAGCAAGTTGTCGACCGGTCAATCTCCTTAAAACTCTACCGCCGCATCTGGCGGTCTGTGCGCAGAGCTGAAACCGGAGGACGATATTCCTGGGTGTCGTCGGTCGAGGACTCGTTGACAGAAGAAGCGACTGTGACGAGTTTGGCCAAACCACTTGAGCGAACATTTGTGCCGAAATCCCCGGGGTTGTATTTTTTCACCCTCTCTGGAAAAGACAATCGAGGGAACGAGATGACGACGCAGGAGTATTTCTATGTCAGCGGTTCCGGCTACGTCGCGTGGGAACGTTCGAATGACGACCGCATCGAACTTATTGCGGATAAGACCAACTACAAACCGGGAGACGTTGCACACATAATCGTGAAATCGCCGTATGAACGGGCTCCGGCGATGATCAGCATTGAACGTGAAGGTGTCTTGCAGCATTTTCGTGCTGAGCTGGTCGGCAGTGCGCCGCAGATTGACATACCGATCAAAAAAGAATTCCTGCCAAATGTTTATGTGTCCGTGATTCTCCTTCAGGGACGCGTCGAAGGGGCTGCCATCACGAAGGAAGCAGATGTTGGAAGGCCATCGTTCAAAATAGGTTATATCGGACTATCTGTCAGCCCGAACGAAAAACAACTCAAAGTTGCCGTTCAAACAGACAAGAAAGAATACCGGCCCGGTGACAGTGTGTGGATAAACATCACCACAACTTCAGCACAGGGAAAAGGCATGGCAGCCGAGGTTGCGTTGAGTGTTGCCGACCTCGGCGTTCTGAACCTTATCAACTATCGTATGCCAAACCCGTTTTTCCATTTCTATTCTCAGCGCGGACTCGC
>JACPSI010000062.1 GCA_016193365.1 Ignavibacteriales bacterium | reverse complement strand
CTCATGCCAACCCTCAGGCGAACGATTTCGGGAATGTCGCGCAAGCGTTTTTCGATTCTCAAAGGCTGCGGGCGGAGTTTCCGTGATCAATGTAGCGGGAGGCTATAGGCGCTGACGCTGGTGAACTGGTCATCCTTTTTGTTGTCTTGATCCTTGAATCCCGCGTCTTGTTTCGATATATTTGAAAAGTAATGATGAAGTTTTCGCATCCTTTTCTCCTTCCGTCGCTTCTTCTTCTCCCTTTTTTGAACTCCGGTTGTTCCCTCTTCACGCCCGTGGGAGAAGCCATCAGCGGTGTTTATGAAAACACCGTGTCGTATTTTAATTCGTACTACAACGCAAAGCGGACATTCGATGATGCTGAGGACGAGATTCGTGCCGCCACGCGAGCGGCCAGGGCAAAAACTTTTCAACAAAGCCGGGAGTTTGTCGTGCCCGCTGCGTCAAAGCAAAAACTCACTGTTGTCATCGACAAATGCTCAAGCATTCTGTCCTTCCATCCCACAAGCAGCCTTGTCGACAATGCGCTCCTTCTCATCGGGAAGTCGTATTTTTACCAGGCGGAGTATGTAAAGGCAGAGCGAAAATTCCTGGAGCTGAGCGAGCAATTCCCGTCGAGTTCCTTGATGACGGAATCGAGGTTATGGCATGCACGCACGCTCGACCGCCTGAAAAAGCGCGACGAAGCCATCGTTGCACTCACAAACCTTACCGCCGATGCGGAAGCGGCCGGTGAGGAGGAGATCGCCGCTGAGGCCCATGTGCTCCTGGCCGACCAGTACGAGCTTCGGGAGGACAGGGAGCTCGCTATTCGTCACTACTCGCGTGTCGTCGAGCTCGACGCCGGGGATGATCTCAAGACTGACGCCCAATTCAGAATTGCCGACTTGTTTTTCTCCACTGAACAACTCGAACAAGCTGCTGCGGAATATGCCAGAATCCCGGAGTTCACCTTGGACGTCAATCTCGAGTTTCGAGCAAAACTGCAAATTTCCGTCTGTACGGAGCGACAGGGGAAGCACGAAGAAGCGCTCGCCCTTACGGAAGAACTTCTGCAGGATTTTCGCTTCAGGGATTTTGGCGGACTCATACGGCTTGAACGGGCAAGAATCCTCCACGGCGGTGGACGAAGGGACGAATCGATAGAAGAATACAAGTTTCTCGATACTGCCTTTGTGAGAACAGAAACAGGCGCTTTAGCTTCGTTCGAGCTCGGGAACATCTATGAAAAGGAATTCCGTGATTATGCAGCCGCAAAGCCATTTTATACACGCGCAGCTGAAAACAGAACGACGAGCATTTATTCTTCTGCCCAGAGGAAGTCCACTGCCCTGAATGGATATCTTGAAGCGAAGAAGCGTATTTCCCGCCATGATAGCCTGCTTTCGGCTTACCGGGACCAGGTCCACACTCCGACGTCCGATACCCTCGCCTCGCCGGTAAAGGTCAACGAGGATTCACTCAATTCTCTCAATGCTGCATTGTTTTACGACATCGCCGAGGTTTTTTACGCTGAGCTGTCGGAACCGGACTCTGCGGTGTACTGGTACAGGCGCTCGCTCGCGTTGAAATCGGACAGCACACAAAGTCCGAGGATTCTTTTCATTCTCGCTGAGATTGCAAACTCTCATCCGGATCGTGATTTCGGAAACGCAGGCGACTACTACAAAAAGCTCGTCGACCAATATCCTGATTCCAAATATGCTGAGCAGGCTCGGGATATTCTTCGTTTGCCGAAGAAGGAAAAGGAGAATGACCCCGCCGAAAAGTTTTTCATACAAGCCGAAAGCCTTATTGAAGCGAATCAGTACCAAAAAGCCGTCGGGCTCTTCACGACGATAGTCGACAATTTTTCGAAATCTCCTTATGCGGCGAAGAGCGAGTATGCCACGGCGTGGTTGTATGAGTATCGTCTTTCGAAACCTGATAGTGCGCTCGCGCATTATAAGATTCTTGTTGATCGGTATGCGTCCTCAACGTATGCCGCACTCGTGAAGCCGCGCATATCCGATTCTTCAGATGCCCGAAAAGATAGTGTCGGCACTCTGTCGCCGAAACCTCCGCCGTCGCGTGAGGTCAAGGATGAGGAACCGAAAGTCAAGCCCGCCGTCCCGGACACGCTGGGATCCGAAAGGAGAAAGGTCAACGAGTGACACAGGAATTGGCTCCGGTTTCTGAGCGTACAGAGGTCGCAGACGGCATTTTTCTGCTTCGGTTTACATCGGCGCACATCGCACACACAGCGCAGCCGGGACAGTTTGTGAACATACGTCCGGTCGCGGGGCTTTCTCCGCTTCTCCGCCGTCCGTTTAGCGTTTGCCGTGTGGAAAAAAATGACGTTGAGATTGTATTCAACGTCGCCGGGGCGGGCACGAGAATCCTCGCCTTGAAACGTCCCGGGGATGAGCTGGATGTACTAGGCCCTCTCGGATCTCCCTTTGGCTTCGGGGAGGATTTCGAGACTGCTATTATGGTTGCGGGAGGGCTGGGTATTGCGCCGTTTCCTTTCCTGACCCAGAACCTTCGCGGAAGGAAGGTCGAGACTTTTGTCGGGGCGGGGACGGCTGGAAAGCTGTGGCTCGAACATTTGCAGGCCGTTCATATTGCGACGGACGATGGAAGCAAGGGGTTCCACGGAAATGTTGTCGCTCTTCTTGAGGAGTTTCTCGGATCAAAAAACTTGGAAAATTCAAAAATCTACGGCTGCGGACCGACCAGAATGCTTCAAGCGCTCTCGGACTTGGCAAAGATGAATGACTTGCAATGCGAGCTTTCTCTCGAAGGAGACATGGCATGCGGCATTGGTATTTGCCAGGGATGCCCGGTGGAGAGGGTCAATGGAAAAAAGAAATACGCCCTTGTATGCACCGATGGTCCAACCTTTAATTGTAACGACATCGTCTTAGCCTGATGGTAAAGACCGCATTCAACATCGGAGAAGTCGAGTTCAAGAATAGGGTTCTCGTTGCCTCCGGAACTTTTGGCTATGGCGACGAGCTGAAAGAGCTCGTGGATGTTTCGAAATTGGGAGGAATTATTACGAAATCACTTTCGTGGAAACCCAGAGACGGCAACCCTCCTAAGCGAATTGTGGAAACGGCGAGTGGCATGCTGAATTCTATCGGACTCGCCAACATCGGCGTGGAAGACTTCGTTGAAGAAAAGTTGCCGTACCTCGAGAAGCTCGATACCGTTGTCATAGCCAATATTGCGGCAAGTTCTGTCGAGGAGTACTGCGATGTGCTGGCGCTTCTTGATGAGAAAGAAGGCATCGATGCGTTCGAAATCAATGTTTCGTGTCCCAATGTGAAAGAGGGCGGTTTGAGTTTTGGCACGGACTGCAACGCAACCGCAGAGATTACGTCGAAGCTCAGGGCATTAACAAAAAAACCGCTTATCATAAAACTCACGCCGAATGTCACACATATCTCTGAATTTGCGAAGGCCGTTGAAGAGGCAGGAGCCGACGCAGTTTCCGTCATCAATACCGTTATTGGCATGGCGGTTGATATCAAAACCCGGAAGCCAAAACTTTCCACAGTGACAGGCGGACTTTCTGGTCCTGCCATAAAACCCATCGCCCTTGCCAAAGTCTATGAAGTTGCGCAGACTGTCGATATTCCGATACTTGGCATCGGCGGCATCGCTTCGACTGAAGATGCCGTTGAATTCCTCCTGGTCGGAGCTTCTGCAGTTCAAATCGGCACTATGAACTACGTTGATCCCACCGGGTCCATAAAAATCGCCGATGGGCTTCGCCGCCATGCCGAAAGCAACAGCCTCAAGGACGTGGGAGATCTTGTCGGCGCAATTGACGCAAATGTGGAGTTTTCTGTTCTGCAATCCTGGCTGTAATCCCCGGCTCATACATCAGGGACTGGTGATGAATGGAAGGTGGAAGGTCCGTTTTCTGGTGAGGCAACACGCAATCCGCGATTTCAATATCTCTCCTTTGAGTTGAACTCCTTTCGACGTGAATTCCTACGCTGAGGCACTGCGGTTTCTTTATGGACTTCAGAGATTTGGCATGAAGTTCGGACTTCAGGGCATCAATGTGCTGATGCAAACACTCGGAAATCCCCAACTTCGATTTCCATGCATCCATATTGCTGGAACAAATGGGAAAGGTTCGACAGCGTCGATGCTGGCAGCAATTTTTGCCGCAGCGGGGTACAAAACAGGCCTTTATACATCGCCGCATCTTGTCGATTATCGAGAGCGGATGAGGATCAACGGTGTGCCAATTTCCCGAAGGGCTGTTGTTCAACTGTCTGCTATGCTCAAGGCAGAAATCCGGAAAAACCGTATTACTTTTTTTGAAGCGACTACTGCGATAGCTTTTCAATATTTTGCGGACACAAACGTGGATCTGGCGATTGTAGAGACCGGATTGGGAGGGAGATTGGATGCAACGAACATCGTCCAACCTATAACAACTGTTATCACCGGCGTGGGTTTGGAGCACACCGAGCTGCTCGGGCGGACGATTTCGCAGATTGCAAAGGAAAAAGCCGGGATTATCAAAAAAGGTGTTGCTTGCGTAAGCGGAGTGGAATCCCGGGAAGCGGAAAGTGTGATTCGAAAAACCTGCCGCACAAAAAACGCAGTTTTCGTTTCTTATCGTACGGCAAAGACCACAGTCAAGCGGGCAGATTTTGAGGGTTTGTTGATTGATATGAAAACTCCAAAGCTCAAGTTGAGCGATCTGAAGATATCGCTCACGGGTGCACTGCAGGCTAAGAATGTGGCCGTCGCCTTGCTGGCTCTCCAGGAGACATGCATGAGGACGTCATTCAGAATATCCGAAGAGCGTATTCGTCTGGGGCTGTCCAGGATCCAGGAGTTTTCAGGCATCGAGGGTCGGCTGTCTGTTCTGAGAAAAAGGCCATTCGTTATCGCAGACACAGCCCATAATCCGCAGGCAATGGCAGCTCTGACGAAGTCATTGAAGGGCTTGGGAATCAATAAGCTCGATCTAGTGTTCGGAGTGGCAAGGGATAAAGATTATGTATCCATGATTGGTTTTCTCAGAGGTATTACCAGAAGGGCGTTCGTGGTCAAAGCGAAAACTGACCGTGCTCTGGATGGAGCGGAACTGGAAAAAGAATTCCGCCGTAAGCGCGTCCCGACGGAACTTGTAGGTACTGTAGACCGGGGCGTACGGCGAGCCCTTGAAGCAGCAGGGAACGATACACCAATAGCCATTACCGGTTCCAACTTTGTTGTTGGCGAAGCGTTGGCATTTCTCCAGGGGAGAAAATACTTGACAATAAACCAGTAATCGTCTATATTTACAGCATTAGCTGTTCATAGAATTCTTCTCGAAGTACAGCCAACCAACGCCATCAATTAATTCGTTCTTCCGGCCTACGTAATTTCAACCAGGACTGAGGTCGCAGGTCCTCGAAAGATTCTTAAACTCTATATTCCTCGTCTAAAATCCCCAGAGGTGGTATCGTCATGCCAATGGACATCACTGAACTAAAGTCCAAGAAGATCGCGGAACTCAATTCGATCGCGAAAGACCTGAACATCGCGGGTCACAGCGACTTGCGCAAACAGGAGCTGATTTTCAAGATTCTTGAAGCTCAAACCGAAAAAGACGGCCTTGGATTCAGTAAAGGTGTGCTGGAAGTCTTACCCGACGGATATGGGTTCCTTCGGTCCGTAGGCTACAACTACCTGCCATCGCCGGACGATATCTACGTTTCACCTTCGCAAATAAAGAAATTCGGCCTCAGAACAGGCGACACCGTGAGCGGCCAGGTCCGGCCCCCAAAAGAAGGCGAGCGATTCTTTGCATTGCTTCGGGTCGAGGCTGTCAACGACGAGCATCCTGACGACATTCGCGAACGGGTTCTTTTTGAGAACCTGACGCCGATGTATCCGTCCCAGAGAATCAAACTGGAGACGGCGCCCGGCGAGTACTCGATGCGGATCCTCGATTTGCTTTCTCCCATCGGCAAAGGGCAACGCGGGATGATTGTCTCTCCCCCAAAAGCCGGCAAAACCATCCTCCTTCAGAAGATCGCCAACAGCATCACCCGCAATCACCCTGAAATCAAGCTTATTGTTCTGCTCATCGATGAGCGACCGGAAGAAGTTACCGACATGGAGAGGACAGTGAGCGCTGAGGTTGTGAGCTCTACATTTGACGAACCCCCCGAACGGCACGTACAGGTTGCCGATATGGTTCTTGAAAAAGCCAAGAGGCTTGTTGAGGCAAAGAAGGACGTTGTGATTCTGCTGGACAGCATAACCCGGCTGGCACGGGCTCACAACACTGTTGTTCCTCATAGCGGCAAGATTCTTTCGGGAGGCGTGGACGCAAATGCCCTGCATCGGCCGAAGCGATTCTTTGGCGCAGCTCGCAATATCGAAGAGGGAGGGAGTTTTACAGTCATAGCAACAGCTCTTGTTGAAACGGGAAGCCGCATGGATGAGGTCATTTTTGAGGAATTCAAAGGAACGGGCAACAGCGAAGTCGTCCTCGACCGCAAATTGAGCGATAAGCGGATTTTCCCCGCAATCGACGTCAACAGATCCGGGACCCGGAAAGAGGAAATCCTCTTTGAAGAAGAAGAGCTGAATCGCGTGTGGATCCTCAGGAAATTGGTCAGCGACCTGACTCCGGTTGATGCGATGGAATTTTTGCTGGAGAAAATGAGGGGTACGAAATCCAACAAGGAGTTTTTGAAATCCATGAATAGTTAGCAAAGAATTTATCCCGCCGTACGAGGACCCACTTCTCATCCCTCACATTCTCCGTCCCAAAACCATATGAACGAAGTCGTTATCGCAGGTGCATGCAGGACGCCCATAGGATCGTTTATGGGAAGTCTGAGTTCGATACCCGCGCCAAAACTTGGCGCAATTGTTGTCGAAGAAGCAATTCGCAGAGCCGGTATCAAGAAGCCTGATGTTCAGGAAGTGATTATGGGCAATGTGTTGACGGCGGGCGAAGGGCAGGCGCCAGCCCGACAGGCTGCACTTTTTGCTGGGTTGCCAGAATCGGTTGAATGCATGACGATTAATAAAGTGTGCGGCTCGGGACTCAAAGCTGTTATGCTCGCCAGCCAGGCAATTCAATTAGGAGATGCAGAGATCATTGTCGCCGGTGGTATGGAAAGCATGTCGAACGCCCCGTACCTGCTTGAAAAAGGTCGGACGGGTTTTCGCATGGGTAATGCGGAGGTTGTCGATTCGATGATCAAGGATGGCTTGTGGGATGTCTACAACAAGTTTCATATGGGCAAGGCAGCCGAGATATGCGCAAAGGAGTGTGTAGTTTCCCGGGAAGCGCAGGATGACTTCGCCCTCCTGAGCTACAAACGCGCCCAGTCTGCATGGAGTGAAGGGAAATTCAAGGAAGAAGTCGTCCCGGTGACGGTGAAGGGCAAGAAAGGCGAGGAGGTTGTGGAACAGGACGAGGAGCCTTTCAAAACAGATTTTGCCAAAATCCCGAAACTGAAGCCCGCTTTTCAGGATGACGGCAGCGTGACGGCTGCGAATTCGTCAAAAATCAATGACGGCGCGGCAGCAGTTGTCGTCATGTCGGCAGAAAAAGCGAAACGGATGGGGATCAAACCGATTGCCCGTGTCCTCACCCATGCTTCCACAGCAAAAAAACCTGAGTGGTTTACTACTGCTCCCGCCGATGTTATTCCAAAAATCTTAAACCAAGCAAACCTCAGAAAAGAAGACATTGACCTTTTTGAGATCAATGAAGCATTTGCGGTCGTAACACTGGCGGTGAACAAGATGTTGGGCCTGGATATAGAGAAGGTCAACGTCAACGGCGGTGCTGTGGCTTTGGGCCATCCAATAGGAGCAAGCGGCGCCAGGCTTCTCGTGACACTCGTGCACGCGCTTAAGCAACGCGGAAAAAAGCGTGGAATGGTTGCCATTTGCATTGGCGGCGGAGAAGCGAGCGGAATGATTGTCGAATTGTTGTAACGCTTTAGCCACGGACTTAAGTCCGTGGCTAAACGAAGAATAGGTCTCCAGAAAAACATGGCAGAGAACCTCAAGAATATTACAGTAGTTGGATCCGGCACGATGGGCAACGGCATCGCGCATGTTTTTGCACAATTCGGCTTTCAGGTTGTCCTCAATGACATCAAACCCGAGTTTGTGGAGCGGGGGTTGAACACAATTGCGGGCAACCTCGACCGGCAGGTAAAAAAGGGAGCATTGACAGAGCAGCAAAAACAGGAGACGCTCGGAAGAATCAAAACAAGCACGAACCTTGAAAACGCTGCGCAATCCGCCGATTTCGTCGTCGAAGCAGCAACGGAGGATGAAACCATCAAGAAAGATATTTTTAGAACACTCGACCGTGCGACGAAGCCGAATGTCATACTCGCGACGAATACCTCGTCTATTTCGATAACGGGAATTGCTGCCATCACGAAGAGGCCTCAGAACGTCATCGGCATGCATTTCATGAACCCGGTCCCGGTGATGAAGCTTGTGGAGGTAATTCGTGGATTAGCGACATCCAACGAAACATTCGCGGCGGTCAAAAATCTCGCCGAAAAACTGGGAAAAATGCCCGTTGAAGTCAACGATTATCCAGGTTTTGTGTCGAATCGCGTTTTGTTGCCGATGCTGAATGAGGCAATGTACTGCGTGATGGAAGGCGTAGCCACACCCGAGGCGATCGATACGGTTATGAAACTTGGCATGAACCATCCCATGGGTCCATTGCAGCTTGCGGATTTTATCGGACTGGATGTGTGTCTGTCCATTATGAATGTGCTCCACGAAGGCTTAGGAGATTCGAAGTACCGCCCGTGTCCGTTGCTGAAAAAAATGGTGGCGTCGGGAAATCTGGGCAGAAAAACCGGCAAGGGTTTTTATAACTACAGCTCGAAAGAGAACACCAAAACATAGACATCAATGTCAGTAATCAGAAAACTGCCGATAACTTTCCTCTCCTTTTAGGAGAGGGTAGGTGAGGTCAGTTTTGCAAAAGCACTTTTCTCAATACACCAAACGGCTCATACCAGTTGCTCGCTTGCTGCGGCGCGGTATGACAAATGCCGAAAGAAAGCTTTGGTCACATCTGCGAGACAACCAACTCGGAGTCAAATTCCGGAGACAGTTTCCAATCGAAAAGCATGTGTTAGATTTTTACTGCCATCAAGTGAGACTTGATGTGGAGGTGGATGGGGCACAACATTATACGGATGAGGGAATTCGAGAAGACGAAAAACGCGATGCCGAGCTGGAACTGATCGGCATCAAAGTCTTAAGGTATTCGAATCACGATATTCTCACCGAAACCGAGGCTGTGATTGACGAGATTTTTGATGAGGCACAAAAAAGACTCGCAACCGCCGTTAAAAAACAGACCCCACCTTCGTCCTCCCCTAAAAGGGGAGGGGTTCTCAGGCGGGGCTGAAAAACATCGATTCCTGAATCGTTGTGTCGTTTCAAATGTAGCCATCGTAAGAGACCTCGCGAGCAGAATCCGAAATAACAGACCGACCTGATTTTCCGATAGTTCGGGAACAATCAAAGAACCCTTAATGAATTTCTCCTTCAACGAAACGCAGCTCATGATCAAGGAAATGGCGCGGAAGTTCGCCGAGGAAGAACTCGCGCCTACAGCATCGGAGCGGGACGAAAAAGAGGAATTCCCGCACGAGGCGGTGAAGAAGATGGGCGAGCTTGGACTCATGGGCATGATGGTCTCAGAAAAGTGGGGTGGCGCGGGCCTCGACACCGTGAGCTATGTTCTCGCCGAAGAAGAGGTGTCCAAAATAGACGCTTCCGTCGGTGTGATTATGTCGGTCAACAACTCGCTTGTGTGCTGGGGAATAGAAAAATACGGATCTGAAGACCAGAAGCAGCGGTACTTGCCGGACCTCGCGGGCGGGAAAAAGCTCGGAGCCTTTGCACTTTCGGAGCCTGAAGCTGGGAGCGACGCGACAAACCAGCGCACGACGGCAACAAGGAATGGAGATCACTACATCCTCAACGGAACAAAAAACTTCACAACGAACGGGTCGAACGCAGACGTCGTCCTCGTCATGGCGGCGACAGACCGGTCGAAGGGAGCCAAGGGAGTGAGCACATTCATCGTCGAGAAGACATTTCCCGGGTTTTCCGTTGCGAAGAAAGAACATAAGCTCGGCATACGGAGCTCGGATACCGTTTCTCTGGCTTTTCAGGATTGTCGCGTTGACGTGGCAAATCGAGTGGGCGAAGAAGGCCAGGGCATGAAATTTGCGCTTTCAACGCTCGACGGCGGCCGTATCGGGATTGCTGCACAGGCTCTCGGCATTGCTCAAGGGTCGCTGGAAGCCTCCGTCAAGTTCAGTAAAGAACGAAAGGCATTCGACCACACGATTTCGGATTTCCAGGCGATTCAGTTTAAGCTGGCGGATATGGCGACCAATATCGAAGCTGCGAGATTGCTGACGCTGCAAGCGGCAGAGCTCAAAGATCGTGGAGAGAAATTCGGGCACATATCGGCGATGGCAAAACTTTTTGCTTCAAAGGTGGCCGTGCAATCCGCGCTTGAAGCGATTCAGATTCACGGAGGCTACGGGTACATCCGCGAATACAAGGTCGAGAGATTTTTGCGGGACGCGAAGATCACGGAGATTTATGAAGGGACTTCGGAAATACAACACATCGTCATCGCGCGTCATCTTCTTCAATAGCCGACTGCATCAAAACCGTAACCGCAGGCGATCATTTTGATCGCCTTTTTGTTTTGAAAAGTGTGGGCCTGATTTCGCAGGAATTGGCGGCTCGAATCGGTGCGTAAATTTAGGCACGATAATCATTATCGAATCATGACGATTTTTCATTCGCTGGATGTTTGTCTCTCATTGACAATGTCGTTCCTTCTCTGCAAATTGTAGTAAGGGGCGATGTGGTTTGAGCACAAATGCAACTCAAACATTTGATGCTTGAAGCGGAAAATTCAATGATCGTCTGCCTGCCATTCTTTAGGGTCACTCTCCTTCGATTAATATCCATTCCTGTCTTATTAGTTGTATTCTGCGCGATGATGGAGGCTCAATGGCCGCCTAACGGTGTGGCTGTTCCTGACACAATTGCTAGCGGTGGGAGACTTCGTTTGTATCGCATCGCTCGCGGGAGAGAATTTAGAGCATTTGTTTTCTGCTGTCATGGACCAAAACCGCATTTCATAGTCGGCGGTGAAGGAAATTACTTATGAGAATGCGTTTGAGCATCACCATGTTGCGAATTCATCTTGATGAGGGACATAGGCGTGTTTTACGAAAGTAGGTATGAAGGTGAATCTGTTTTTCTGAATGGAGCTGTAGTTAATGGAGTAAAATACGGAACGATTGTAAGCGTAGAAAAAATTGATCAATCGTCGGTGAGCTTCTCATTGCATCAGAACTATCCTAATCCGTTTAACTCTTTCACGATTCTTGAATATAGTACGGCAGCTGAAAGCCGCGTTGTTCTCAAACTTTTCGATGTGCTCGGACGTGAAATCCTCGAATTAATTGATCAGAATCAAAATAAGGGGACGTATAGAGTGACCCTGGAAGCAGGAAGTCTTTCAAGTGGTATTTACATTCTTGTACTAAGAACTAACGTTGGGATGCTGCAGAGGAAAATCATTCTTCTTCGTTGAACCTAAGGAGCGAGCTATGTTTAGTAAATATAATCAAACTCTTATGTTTTTTTTGAGCTGGTCTGCTTTTGCCTTCGGGCAGCAAGAACCAGCAAATGTTTGTCATATTGTTTTGGTTTCTTCGGTTCTTCCATTGCGGATCTCCTTGCTCCGTGGGGCGTCGGCCACCAAGGTAGTGGCTTTCCTATGTGTCCGCAAATCGAGGGAAGTTTATGAGATTTCATAAGTTGCTTATTGTAATAACATTATTGGTTTTTATGATATCGGAAGCACTCGGGCAACAATGGCAAGAGCAGAATTCTGGTGTGACAACACATTTGTTTGATGTTTTGTTTGCTGATTCCTCGAATGGCTGGGCAGTTGGTGATAGTGGGACTATTATTAGTACACGAGATGGAGGGGCAACATGGCAATCGCAGCTGTCGGGAACAAATGTACATTTTCAAAAAGTATCGTTTGTTGATTCACTATATGGGTGGGTAGTTGGCAATCAGGGAACTGTGTTAAAGACAACCAACGGAGGAACAAGTTGGACGCAATTGGATGCGGAATTATGGAATTACCAGGATGTTCATTTTGTGAATAGATCAGTGGGTTATCTTGTTGCCGGAGCCCAGCTCGACAAGCCGTATGGAACAATATCAAAAACAACAAATGGGGGTATGACGTGGGATACCACAATCGGCATAAATGCTGGGATTTTTCAAGGTGTATATTTCGTTTCAGCTGCTGAAGGATGGGTTGTCGGTGGCAAAACAGCCATTGACAATTTTGATCCTGATATAATCCTTCACACAACAGATAGTGCAAAGACATGGGTTGAGCAGTCAACTCCTACATTTGGTCCGCTGTTTAGAGTAAAATTCTTAAATGACAGAATCGGTTGTGCAGCAGGTTTTTCAAACAATGGTCAATCTATACTTCTGACCACAGATGGTGGAAATGTGTGGGCAGAAGTCTTGGCACCTGGTGGGCCTCAAGGAGTTCTTAGTATTTCACTTGTTGATTCGTTGACAATCTGGGTCGCACGAAGAGAATCAGTTTATAGAACTACAAACGGCGGAATTACTTGGGAAAACAGGGGGCCTTCGTCAGCCCTCACGCTTGGGATATATTTTCTGAATCATATGCAGGGTTGGCTAGTTGGGACAAATGGAACAGTTTGGAAGTACCATGATATTTCAAGCAGTGTGAATCGACGAGAAGTTAGAGATCCACAATTCGTCCTTGAGCAGAATTACCCCAATCCTTTTAACCCTGTAACGAGGTTGCGTTTTGGTCTTCCGCAAGACGGCCGTGTCGTCTTGAGAATCTATGATGTCATGGGAAGACAGGTAGCCCTTCTTTTGGATGACAATAGATCCGCCGGGCATCATGAGATTATGTTTGATGCGAACAGGCTCGCAAGCGGAATCTATTTTTCCACTCTTGAATACGGAGGCAGGACAAGCGTCAGGAAGATGCTGCTTGTAAAGTAAATCTCATCAGGTGTCACTTTTAAACCGTTGTCGGTAAGCGCCGGCAACGGTTTTTTGTTTCCTTGTTTTTCGACGGAACTTTTCCTAAAATGCTTTCCCATGAGGGGAAAAGCACTCCTTTTACTCATCATCTCCGTTGTTGCGCAAGTTTCACCGAGCCTGGAGCTGAAAAAGCGAATCCGGGGCAATATCGCGCCCAAATCCATAGTCCATTCCGGAAATGGCTTGTTTTTTGCCCAAAACATGATGTACCGCCATACAATTACAGTTTATAATCGCGATTTTGACCTCGTGGCTACGATTTCGGACAAAATCGCTGGGAACTTACTTGGCCGAGAATCCCACTCGATCGAATACCGAGGGGCTCCCGTTGAGGCGACGTTTTCCCACTCCGGTAAGTATGCCTGGGTAACAAACTATCTAATCTCCGGTCCGGGTTTTCAAAATCCTGGAAATGATTCCTGCTACGGTTCAGGGAAGTTCGATATCAGTTACGTCTACCGGATCAATACGGAAACAATGAACGTCGATCAGGCAGTGCCGGTGGGCTCCGTCCCAAAATACATCGAGGCATCCCCGGACAGCAGGTGGGTTTTTGTGAGCAACTGGTGCAGCGGAGATTTGAGTATCATAGACACAGAACGCGGCACAGAAATAAAAAGAATCAAAGTCGGAAGATACCCGCGCGGAATCGTCGTGGATTCTGCCTCGACGACAGCCTACGTCGCGGTCATGGGCTCTTATGACATCGCCGTCATCAATATTAGCGATATGTCGCTTTCCTGGATGAAGGGAATTGGCCGGTCGCCCCGCCATCTCGCCCTCGACGCTTCAGGCCAGTTTTTGTACGCTTCGCTCAATGCCGAAAACAGGATTGCGAAAGTCGATATTCCCGACAGACGTGTTGTTCAAAAGGTGCAAACAGGCGATACTCCGCGCAGTATCGTTCTTTCAGACGACGGGAAGTTCCTCTATGTTGTCAACTATGAATCGAACACGCTCAGCAAGGTCGACTGCAGCAACATGAGCGTAGTCGAGACTGTAAAAACAGACCATCATCCTATCGGCATTACGTACGACGCTCAATCAAGACAGGTGTGGGTTTCCTGTTACTCGGGAACGATTCTCGTCTATCAGGATTGACCAGACAAAGGAGTGATTTGATGAATAAGACCGCTGTTATTCTTGGTGCGATCGGTTTCGTAATTCTTATCGTCGTTTGGTGGGGAGTATCCACCTTTAACGGTCTCGTGAGTGCCGATGAGGCGATAAAATCAGCGTGGAGCCAGGTGGAAAACCAATATCAGCGCCGATACGACCTGATTCCAAACCTCGTGGAAACCGTAAGAGGTTTTGCCAAGCAGGAAAGACAGGTGCTCGAAAACGTCACTGCAGCCCGGGCCAGCGTTGGCCAGCTAAAAGTAACTCCCGAAGTGTTACGCGATCCTGAGGCCTTTGCAAGGTTCCAGAAAGCACAGGATGGACTGAGTTCTGCCCTTTCCCGGCTTCTCGTGGTCGCGGAAAACTACCCAAACCTGAAGTCGAATGAAAATTTCTTGACCTTGCAGTCTCAACTGGAGGGAACGGAAAACCGGATTTCTGTGGAGCGAAAAAGGTTTAATGAAACAGTGCAGGATTACAATGTGAGAATACGGCGATTTCCAGGGTCGGTTGTTGCCGGTTTCGGAGGCTTCCGGGAAGCCCAGTATTTCCAGTCCGCAGCCGAGGCTGAAAAAGTCCCCGAGGTAAAATTCTAATGCATCGTTATATCATTCTCGCGGGAATATTGAGCAACCAGGCGCTCGCGCAGCCCGCCATTCCCAGGCTTGAGCAACGAGTCAGCGATTTTACCAACACGCTGAGTTATGTGGAGTGGAACTCTCTGGAGCAAATGCTCAAGACGTTCGAGGACACGACCTCTACGCAGATCGTCGCGGTCATGGTCAATACGATTAATGGAAGTTCGATGGAGGAATTCGCCGTCAAAGTTTTCGAGGAAAACAAGATCGGCCAAAAAGGGAAGGATAACGGGGCTCTTCTTCTTATCGCCAAGGACGACCGTTTGGTTCGAATCGAAGTGGGGTACGGTCTCGAAGGGTCTCTTACAGACGCAGCCTGTTCTCAAATCATTGAACGGGAGATCACTCCGCGTTTTAGCGAAGGAAACTTCTACGGTGGCTTGCTTGCGGGCGTGACCTCAATCATGTCTGCGACGGCTGGAGAGTACAAAGTGGATTCACGGGGGCGGGAGGCACCCTTCATCGCCATGGCTCTTGTTGCTGCTTTTGCAGTAATCTTTTTCTTCATCTTTCTCCCGATTGTCATGTCGCGTCGCAAGTATGTCATCAGCCGGCAGGGATGGGTCTACAACCCTGGATGGGGATACAGGTCGGGAGATTGGGGAGGAGGATCGTCAGGCGGGAGTAGCTGGAGCGGCGGAGGAGGAATGTCCGGCGGAGGAGGTGCAACAGGGAGATGGTGAAGAAATGAATGAAGAAGTGGGAGAAAAGACCGTCGAGTTGGGAAAAGAGGAATAATGGAAATCGAATGTCCCAAAAAGAATCATGGATATAGAATGTCCAATGATGAATAACGAAGTGGACGACGTATGCTGATATTGATGAAACAAGAGGCCTCGAAGGCCGACGTTGAGAAAGTCAAAGAGAAAGTCAGGGCGCTGGGGTACTCGCCTCATGAAATTCCCGGTGCTCAACGAATCGCGATTGGGATCACAGGGAACAAGGGCCGCGTGGACCCGGACTTGTTTCTCAGTCTGCCCGGTGTTCACGACGCTGTACCGGTCTCAAAGCCGTACAAACTTGTGAGCAGGGAAGTCAAGATTGAAGATACGGTCATACGACTAAAGAATGATGACATTGGAGGTCGGTCGCTCACCGTTATTGCAGGTCCATGTTCGGTGGAGAGCAGAGAGCAGATCCTCGAGGTCGCCATGATGCTTCGCGAGGTTGGAGTCAAATTCTTGCGCGGGGGTGCGTTCAAGCCAAGGACGTCTCCGTATTCATTCCAGGGACTTAAACTTGAGGGATTGGAATACCTCAGAGAAGCTGCCGACAAGACAGGAATGCATATTGTGACAGAAGTGAAAGACACAGAGACCCTTCAACAGGTGGCTGAGTATTCGGATATACTCCAGGTTGGAGCGCGGAACATGTACAATTTCTCGCTGCTTGAGCGAGTCGGTGAGACGCGACGGCCCGTTCTTCTAAAGAGGTCGTTTTCTGCAACAGTCGAAGAGCTCCTGATGTCGGCGGAATACATCGCCTCAAAAGGGAATTATGACATCATCCTGTGCGAACGGGGGATCCGCACATTTGAAACGTCCACGCGAAACACGCTTGACCTCAACGCTGTCCCGGTGTTAAAGAAGCTTTCGCATTTGCCCGTCATCGTCGACCCAAGTCACGGCACGGGCGCCTGGGATTTGGTAATTCCGATGGCGCAGGCAGCAGTTGTAGCGGGCGCCGACGGGCTGATCATCGAAGTTCATCCTAATCCAGATTCTGCTCTTTCCGACGGGTTCCAATCTCTAAGGCCCGACAAGTTCAAACATTTAATGGACAGGCTGACGACACTGGCCTTATTCATGGGGAAAACAGTTCCTGGAAGAGTCGGAACGCCGGCGAGTATCGAGAATTAATGAACATGGAAGTTATTGATACAAGTACTGTGAAGGTCCTGGTAGTTGATGACAGCCCGGACGCAGCCAAACTCGTCGAGGGATACTTAAACAGGATAGACAACGCCCGGTTTCAAGTCATCGGAGCTCAGAGCGGCGAAGCGGCAATTCAGGAAGTATCGAAAAACGCAGGAATCGACGTGATTGTCATGGATTATTTTCTTCCCGGCATGAATGGCCTTGAGGCCACCAGAAAACTGAAGGAAAAAAACATAGCCATTCCGGTTGTTTTCCTCACAGTGAACAAGGATATGAACCTCGCTGTCGAGGCCATGAAGATCGGTGTCTCGGATTATCTGATCAAAGAAGATATCACCAGTCCTGTCTTCCCCAAGGCTATTCTGACTGCCGTGGAAAAACAAAAATTTAACCGGGAAGTGTCAGAGTTGGAAATTCGAAAACGTCGTTTGGAGGCAATGCAAGAATTCGTTCTCGGCATCACAAAGGAAATTTCGGCGCCTCTCGAAGAGATGAAAAAAGTCGTCCGCCGAATACTGGAAAGAACACAGCCCGAGAAGGCTGCAAAATATCTCTCTTTGATAAAGGAAAACCTGGACAGGTTGGATACAAAGATGGAAAAACTCAAAAACCTCAAAGAAGATAAGACGGTTCAGTACATCAAAGATATTAAAATGATCGATTTGTCTTGACGGAGAATTCGTAGTGACTCAACGAATCAAAAGCCTTCTTTCCGACAGTGAACTTCGGTCAGTCTCTGAAGCCATTGCCGAGGTGGAGAAAACAACGTCCGGCGAGATCAGGGTGTCAGTAAGGGAGAAAAGGGCTCGGAAAGAGCGGGAAGTGGATGTCGAAACGCTTGCACGGAGAGAATTCGCCAACCTCGGAATGTCAAACACGCGCGACCGCACCGGCGTTCTGCTCTATTTCCTGGTGGAAAGCCGCCAGTTTCATATTCTGGCAGATGAAGGGATAAACGCCAAAGTCCGTGATGGCACATGGCAGCTCATTGCCGATCTCATGGCCGAGCACTTTTCAAAACAGAATTTCTCTGAAGGGATCATCCAGGGCGTCAAGGCCATTGGAAAAGTGTTGGCCGAGCATTTCCCGAGAAAAGCCGACGACACGAACGAGCTCACCAACCAGGTCCGCGTCACGTAGACAACATGAAATTCCGGGCAGCACTCGCTCAAGTTGACTCCCGCGTTGGTGACATTGCTTCCAACATCGACCACCACCTTGAGTTCATTAGCAAGGCCATTCGTCAAAAAGCCCAACTCGTGATGTTTCCAGAGTTGAGCCTCACCGGCTATACATTGCGCGACCTTGCGTGGGAGATCGCAATTGACCCACGAACGGATAAACGGCTGGAACCGCTCAAAAAAAGGAGCAAAGCGATTTCCATCATCGCAGGGTTTGTTGAAAGCGGGCCGAAGCACGGAGTTTACAACAGCGCAATGTTTATCGAAGATGGAGAAATCAGGCACATCCATCGAAAAATCTACCCGCCGACGTATGGAATGTTTGAGGAGGGAAGATACTTCAGCTCGGGCGACAGAGTGCAGTCGTTTGACTCGAAACTGGGACGCTTTGGGATGCTCATTTGCGAGGACCTCTGGCACCTGTCCCTCCCGTACGTTCTCGCTCTGGACGGCGCCGAGGCGTTGTTCAGTTTAACAGCAAGCCCGACACGAGTAGGTGGAGACAGTCCCAAACTCGAGACAGCTGAAATAAACCACGAACATCATCGGTCGTACGCACGACTGCTGAATGTGTATCTTCTTTTCTGCAATCGAGTCGGTTTTGAGGACGGCGTGAATTTTTGGGGCGGTTCGTCGATAACGTCTCCCTCGGGAGATCAGGTGGCTCTGGGAAAACTCTTTGTTGAGGATACGGTTGTGGCAGATGTCGACTCAAAGGAGATTCAACGGGCGCGGAGATTCTCCAGACATTTTCTTGATGAGAGACCCGAGTTGCTCTTAAGGTCTCTCCAAAAGCTCCTGGATTCAGGCCCGAAGAGGAAATGAGCGGTCTGACTTTTCATTGAAAATCCTGCCTTTTTTTTGTAAATTCTTGTCGGTTTATCACGCACCTGATTTCCTTCTTTTACATTTCTTTCAGTAACGACTCAGCCTAGAATTACGTGGATATTTTACAACCAGCAGTGTATAAAGAACCCGCTCCCATTCTCGACAAGGAGAACCCATTTGAGTCAATGATGCATCGGTTTGATGTTGCAGCTCATTTGCTGAACCTGGAACCGGGCGTCTATGAATACCTCAAGACTCCAGTAAAACAGGTCATTATTTCCATTCCCATCGCGATGGACAACGGCGAGATCAAAGTGTTTGAAGGTTATCGCGTGATTCACAACGACATTCTTGGACCCTCAAAAGGCGGCATTCGGTATGCGCCGGATGTCTCATTGGATGAAATGAAGGCTCTGGCTGCATGGATGACGTGGAAATGTGCCATCATGAACATTCCATTCGGCGGCGCCAAAGGTGGTGTTCGATGCGACCCCTCGAAACTATCCACTCTCATCATTGAAAAAATAACGAGACGATACACGGCCAACTTGCTCGATATTTTTGGCCCTGATAGAGATGTGCCGGCGCCCGATATGAACACAAACGAGCAGGTAATGGCTTGGATTATGGACACATACAGCATGCATGTCAGACGTACGGAGACTGCCGTGGTGACCGGTAAGCCGCAAATTCTTGGAGGTTCACTCGGGCGACGCGAAGCGACCGGACGTGGATGCATGATCGTTACATTAACGGCAATGGAGAAGGTCGGGCTCAAACCGAAGGAGACAACGGTTGTTGTCCAGGGGTTCGGCAACGTCGGCTCCACGACCGCCCAGCTTCTTGCAGAAAAGGGATGCAAAATTGTGGGCATCGGCGACGTCAGCGCTGCGTACTACAACAAGAAAGGGATTGACCTGGCGAAGGCACTGGAATGGATGAAGAGCAATCGCACGCTGGCCGGGTTTCAAGGTGCCGACCGAATCACTCAGGATGAGCTCATCGAGCTTGAATGCGATGTACTTGTGCCCGCAGCCAAAGAGGATCAAATTACGCACCGCAACGCACCGAAGATCAAAGCGAAAATCATTTGTGAAGGTGCAAACGGCCCCACAACGGCAAAGGCAGACCCCATCCTGCAGGAAAAGGGCATTCTCGTCATCCCGGATATTCTCGCAAACGCAGGCGGAGTCACGGTTTCTTATTTTGAATGGGTTCAGGATCGAGTGGGATATTTCTGGTCTCTTGATCGCGTCAACAGCAGGTTGGAGCGGATGATGACGGATGCCTTCAATACGGTGTACGAATCGGCGGAGCGCTATAAAGTGTCGTTGCGTATCGGAGCATACATTCTGGCGATCGACAAGGTTGCACGAACACTCAAGCTGCGGGGAATCTACGGGTAGCCGGCCCTTCGCGCATTGGACAGCCGCATGTGCCATCCTCGCGGCAACTTCTCTTTCCGTTTCGGCTCAAGCGAAACGAGAGATTTCCACCCTCATGGTTCTGAGGGATCAACTGGGAAGCCTTGCCCGTGAAGTGGTGGCGAGCATACCAATCGCTCCGCCTGCCGATGTCCTCGTTTCCGTCGAGGGTGGGCGCTTCAAAACGCTGGAAGAGAATGCGCTTATCGAAGTTTTGACCGCACACGGCTTGCGTCCATACCTGTCTGACCGAGGCAATACGCAGTACGCACGCCTTCAAGTTGCGATATTGGAACAGACGATTGCCTATCACGGGTTGTTCGACGGCACTTTCGAACGTAGAATTCGTCAAACCCTCGAGGCGAGATTTGACAAAGCCCCTGGCGAGCAAGTAACTCTCGTTGGAAATTTTACTCGTGAAAGTGTCGATAGCGTTGCTTCTCAGGAAAAGTGGTTAGATGACCATTCTCCAGATGAATCTGGTTTCTTGGATCATGTTTTCGGTCCATTTGTTGTTATTTCAGCCTCCGTTGTGATTATCTACTTTCTGTTTACGGTGCGTAGTTGACTCCGATGAAGAAGCTCGCTATTCCTATGTTGATGTGGACGATGTTGTGCTCAGCACAGCGCGTGGACTCCCTCGCCCGAGTAACATTACTTGCGTTTGGAGACGTTAATCTTGGGAGAACCGTCGGCCAGCGCATCCTGCAGGGAGACGTTGATTATCCATTTACTCGAATCAGGGACACTCTCTCGGCTTCAGACTTCGTTTTTGTCAACCTCGAGAGTCAGTTAAGCGATCAAGGAGGGCAAACAGAAGACCCAACGTCGAACATTGTCTTTTGTGGCCCACCTGTGGCTGCTGCATCTCTTCGTCGTGCTCATATCGGTATCGTCTCGACGGCGAACAATCATGCGTTCGACTATGGTTTGAAAGCCCTCAGGGAAACGATCTCGTTCCTCCGGACGGAGGGAATCGAGTCCGTGGGGACGTCTGAGGATTCAACGGGGGTGTCCAGCTTTGCCATCGTTGAAAAGCACCATCTACGCATCGGCATCGCAGCATACACACAGTTTGTGAACGGCCCTGTTCTTTGGCAAGGCCATATCTCCCTCTTCGATTCGCAGCGTGCAAAGATCGAGATTTCAAACCTCAAGAAGCAAGTTGATTTTGTCATCGCCAGTTACCACGGTGGGAAGGAGTATGTGGATGCCCCCGACGCGCAAACTCAGGCTGAGATGCGTTTTCTCATCGATGCCGGCGCTGACGTCGTTATCGGACATCATTCCCACGTTCCGCAAGGAATTGAGGGATACGGAAAGGGCCTGATTTTTCATTCGCTGGGGAATTTTGTCTTTCTTCAATCGCCGTACTGGACTCGCCGGTCCTATGGCGTCGAGTTCACGATTGAAAAGTTCATAGACAGGTCGACAATTTCGGCCATACGTCTTGTACCTGTTCGCGCCGGGTATCAACCTTCTCTCGACCTCAGTAAAGATGAGATAACGAAACTGATCGAGAGAGTGAAGTCTCTTTCCAACGTTCAAATAGAATCCCGGGACAACATGTTCTTTGTCCGCGCCCCATCATTCACCAGTCGAGGAGAATAGTGAAATTCCATTTTTTCATGATTGCTGTAGCCGCGGCGACATTCATCGCCTGCGACTCAGAAGAAACGACCCAGCAGATAAGCGCCGAGCGCCGTTTTGCCGCGGGAATGCAAAAATTCCAGGACGAAGAATACCTTGACGGCATCGAGGACTTTAAAATTGTGACCCTGCAGTTTCAGGGGAGCGCGTTCGCAGACGATGCTCAGTTCTACATGGCCGAAAGCCGGTTCTTGCGGGAGGAGTTCGTCCTTGCTGCGTATGAATACGACGTGTTGATGCGGACCATGCCGACGAGCGAATTTGTCGCACGTTCACGATATCAAAAAGCCATGTGCTATTATAATCTCTCGCCGGAATCCTACCGCGATCAGGAATACACACGCAAGGCGATCGATGAATTTCAGGCTTTTCTCGAATACAACCCGACGGATACACTGGCAAGCGATGCCGAAGCCCGAATTGCGGAGCTGAACGTGAAACTGGCCAAGAAAGAGTATGAGAATGGAATCGTGTACATGAAGATGGAGTACTTCAAGTCTGCGACCGTCTCATTCGATTTTGTTCTCGAAAAATTCCACGACACGCCGTACGCCGAACCAGCCCTCTTGCGAAAAGCTGAGGTCCTCCTGAGACGAAGACGATATCAGGAAGCAAGGCAGGAAATCGACAGATTTTTTGATCGATACCCGGCCAGTTCGTTCAAATCCGAGGCCGAAAGTTTGCAAAGGGAGATCAGCGCCAGACTTTCCGGCTCCCCTCAGGGTGATCAGAAACCCGGCCTTCAGAAGCAGAATAGCGTACAGACCACGACAAAATCCGAGCAATGAAAACCGGAAGGGTAAAACTCACAAAGGAATCGCAAGTCGAGATGACCGAAATGGTCCTGCCGAACGACGCGAATCGTCTTGGAAACCTGCTTGGCGGCCGCCTGATGCAATGGATTGACATAGCCGCTGCAATTGCTTCGTGGCGCCACACGAATCGCATCTGTGTCACGGCCTCCGTGGACGAGCTCCATTTTCTTCATCCGATCAAAGTGGGAGAGGTGGTTATCCTCAAGGCTTCTGTAAATCGCGCATTCAACACTTCGGTGGAGGTTGGTGTGCGCGTCCTGAAGGAGAATCCATTCACGGGAGAGCGCACGCATACAAACACAGCCTATCTGACGTTTGTTTCTGTGGACAATGATGGAAAACCAGTACCCGCCTCCCGCGTGAAGCCCGTCACGAAAGAAGAGAAACGAAGATACCGGGAAGCGGCAGAACGAAGAGCGCGGCGGCTGCACCACCGAAAAAAGTTTTGATGTGCTATCATTATCGGGGGGGTTCTGACCGCCACTGTGCCCCGCACACACATTCAGCCCAGCCAGCATATCTGTGACGTTCCCGACCAACGGTTCGTTCGGGCAGGCCTCGCAGGACTTCCGCGATTTCTCGCGACAACAGCGTTTTCGTTTTGGCTGACCATCGAACCCAGTCAGGGCCAGGCACGCGACATAGCTTTCGGAGCCCTGCGAAAGATGGCAGTACCACGTGATGTGGATAGGGGTCGAATGGCGTATGACCAGAAGACAAACGCTCTCAACACCGTCGTGTGGACAGCCCGCAAGGAGGCATTTTTTTACGCCGTCATGGATTCAACCCTCGCTTCGCTCTCATTCCGGGAACTTTCCTCTCCAACTCCGCTCGATGAAGTTTATGTCGCCGACTTTACTAACGACCGTAAAAACGATTTTCTCTTCGTCGATAAGATTCAAAAAATGATTCACGTTGCAAGCGACTTACGCTCAGAGTCCCCCAAAACTCTTTCAACGGCAACGCTTCCATTTGAACCGGATGATGTGATCGTCGGAGACTTCAATAATGACAAAAGACTGGATCTCATTTTCATTGATTTGAAGAACCAGGGGATTATGAACTATCCTGGAGACGGTCGCGGGGGTTTTACGCAAGGACGCATCATTGCCCCGGATAACGCCGTTTCTAAAGTGGCGCTCACTCATTTGAATAACGACCATATCATCGACCTTGTTTTTTTTGACTGGGTAAAGAGCGAGCTTCATCTTCTCTACGGCATAGGAAGGGGGAGGTTCCTTGACCAATCAGTTTTCCCGGTCGAGGGGGATCTGCGCGACCTCCTTGTCCTTGAAAAAGGGAAAGAAGGTTTTGTCGACCTTGTGCTCGTGATGAAAAAACCGCAGGAAATTCAGCTTTGGGAGGGAAATGGCCTTGGGGATTTTCGGAAGCAGGGTTCGGTCGCTTATACCGAAGAGCTCCTCGACGTGGTGCTCGGCGACGTCAATAATGACCAGCTTCCAGACTTGATTGCCCTACACCGGGGTATCCTGGAAGTATTTCTCAACTCAGCCGACGGCGCTTTCAAAGAGCGAATCTCGTATTCTTGTCCTGAGTCGGCGGCGGCGCTTTTTGTCCTGGACGTGAACGGAGACAAAAGAACGGAAGCGCTCCTCCTTGGCAAGGACGGAACGATGACCGTTCTTCTCAATGGAAACCAACCGCAGGAGCTGAAAGATTCACTTGAATTTGCCTCGGGTTTACTGCCATCAGCAGTGTGGGCCGGTAACGCAGATCTCGACAATTTCCCCGATGTCGCACTTGTGAATGAAGGAAGCGGCACTCTTTCCTTGTTCGCTGGAACAGCACATGGACTCTTGGGGCAGACATCATTTCCTGTGTCTGCCTCTCCGAGGTATTTAGTTCATCATTCAAAGACAGATACGACGTCGAGGTTTGTCATTTCGTATCCCGAATCTCAATCACTCTCTTTTTTCAGCCTGAATCTCATCGATAACTCATCAGCCAATGCCGTCATCCCCAGCGACGGAGAGTCAGAGGCTTTGTATACGAGAGTCAACGACAAAGGGCAGGTTGAATTCTTTTGTTCAAATGCTGCATTGTCAACAAAGAACGCTTCGTTCAGTTATTACTTGCGCATAGGCCCGCAGACATTTCTGGAGAGAAGTTACAGCCTCGCAAGTCCGGACGCTCTCCTCGGCGTAAGCGTTGCCGCTGTGGCAAACGCCTCGCATCTTGACCTTACGTATGTGTTTAGAACCACGGAAAGAAGCGTTCTGGATGTCGGCGTCGCCGTTCTCGACAGCGTTCTCGAAGTTAAAGAACAGTTGGTCTCGCGTGAATTAGCCTTGCTTCCTGACCGCAAAAGCTATTTATGGTCGGCTGATTTGGACGCGGACGATACTCTTGATCTGATCGTCTCATTTCCTCAAGAATCGAAGAGTGTGTACGTCTTGCGGGGCGGCCTCATGGATTCGTTTGGAGAGCCGCAACTTGTCTCCACACATGTGAGCTTTAACAACCGTCATCAAGTGCGCGTCATTGACCTCGACGGAGATGGGCTGCCCGACCTCATCGTCAACAATCAGGCCGAGGGTGCGGTTGGATGGCTGAAAAACAAAGGAGGAATGACCTTTGAACCCTGGGAGACTCTCGTGTCATCCGAAGCGGTGTCCCAGTTTGATGTCTTTGACATCAACAGAGATGGGCTGAACGATATGGCCATTACTTTTCCAGGCGCGGGAACATTGAAGATATTCAGCGGAAAGGTGATTTTGAAGGATCATGGAACGCGCAAAGCATCGCAGTAAGATCATAATTGGCGCAGCTGTCTTCTTAAGCTTGCGGGTCACAGTACAATCGCAAGTTGCACAACAAGCGGAGCGTGTTTCGTCGTCTCCTTTGAAGGCCCTTCAAAGTGTCTTTGCTTCGTCTGCAAGCGCCACGGAATCAAAATGCGGGACTGGCCTCATTCTGTGGTCGATTCAGCAGAGAAACCAACTTTCTCCCCAGCAGCGTTCGGATGTGGAAAAAGCTCTTATCCGTCTGACACTGGATAAAAATAGAACAAGCCCTTCGAATCGATTTCGCATTCACTACGATACTTCGGGCACGGATTCACCGGCATTATTGGATGCGGCGGGATTCAGGATAAGCGGAACGCATGAAGCGTACATCGATTCCGTTATGGCCGTATTCGACTATTGCTGGCAGAAAGAAGTCGACTCGTTGGGATACGAGCAGCCGCCTGAGGATCAGGGGTTGGGAGGCGGATCCGAATACGATATCTACATTATCGATTTTGCCGGAGGGACGTTTGGCTACACGGATTTCAACAATGAAATACTGCTTTCACCTCCGAACAGTCCGAACGAAAGATACACGACGCATATCGTGATTGAAAACGACTTTCAAGGATACAGAACACCGGGGATGGACGGGCTCAAAGTCACCGCCGCGCATGAATTTCACCATGCAATTCAGATCGGCTCGTACGGCATCTGGACAAGTTCGCCCAATCAGGATTTCTTCTTCAATGAACTCACTTCCTCGTGGATGGAGGATGTGGTGTTTGACGAGATCAATGACTATCACGAAGACGTCAAGATGTACTTTCGTGATTTCACCGACGCGTTGAAGCGCTCCCTTCCGTTTACCTATTATCCGCTTAATCCTTTCACCGATGGGAGATTAGGTTACGAGCGAAGCGTTTGGGCGCATTTCCTTGCACGGCGGTTTGGTTCGGATATCATGAGGCTGATTTGGACGCAAACAAAAGTACAGCCGGTTGTGCAGAGCATGAGAATGATTCTTGAACCATTGGGCACGAGTCTGGAATCGGAGTATGCGCTCTTCTCTTATTGGAATTACTTTACGGGCGATCGTGCGGACACCGTGAGGTTTTATCCCGAAGGGAAATTCTATCCGCGTTTTAAGCCGAACGGTACCACGAATTTCACGGGCTCGACCGCAGTTTTTGCCAATGGCGCATTCCCGCTTTCGACACAATTGTATGAGGTGTCACTAGGATTGGATACCATGACAACGTTTGTTGTCAACACAGATGTTGAAGCGGTCATCCGCCAAGATAACGCGCTGAGGAATTACGAACTCCGCGTGACCTCCGGGATTGTCACAACTCCTCACCACGTGTTGAACAACGGCCTTAAGGTGTCCATAATAGTTGATCAGCTGGATCGATGGCGGACGCTGTATCTCTCCTCGTCGACAAAGGGGGACATCGTTCGTTTACAACCCGAAGCGTCACCAAATCCCCTCCGTCTGTCTGATGCGCCGAATCTCGCATTACCGGTCAACGAACCAGCCTCATCACCCGCAGATGTCTTCGTCTTCAGTAGTTCGCTTGACCTCGTTTTTTCCGGACAATTTCAGGTTTCGGAATCTTTCGGGAACAGATTGGTAAACGTGCCGTCGACACTTCTTCATTCAAAAGTTGCATCGGGCGTCTATTTTATTGTGGCAAAAGTGGCTGAGAACGAATACCGATGGAAGGTTGCCATCATCCAATGAATTCGTTCAAGCTCGTCGTTCGGGATCTCACAAAAGATTTCAATCGCAGAAGCATATTCCGGCAGCTTGCATTTTCGTTGACGGTAGGGGATTCGCTGGCGATCACGGGGAAGAACGGTTCAGGCAAATCGACTCTTTCGAAAATCCTTGCCGGTGTCCTCAGTCCATCACAAGGTACAGTTGAATACTTTCTCGACGGCGTGCGTATCCAGGAAGAACAGATGAAAGACACGGTCGGCTTTGTTTCGCCGTACTTGAATCTGTACGAAGAGTTTAGCGCCGTGGAGAATCTGAAAATACTCTCGCAGATTCGATCCAATAAAAAGCGTTTTGAAGAACGTGCGGACGAGCTGATCCGAATGGTGGGACTTTGGCCGCGGCGGGACGACCCTGTGGGGATTTATTCCTCGGGAATGAAGCAACGGCTCAAATATGCTTTTGCGTTGCTCCACGAGCCGCAAATACTTATTCTTGACGAACCGACCTCGAATCTGGATGAAGAAGGCATGGAACTCGTAAAGGAGGTCGTCCGCAGGCAAAAGAAAAATGGAATACTGATTGTGGCGACGAACGACAGCCTGGAGGCGAAGTGGTGCAAAAAGAAAATTGTCCTGAAAGTATCCTCGACTTGAGCCGCAGGACGCCAGAAATCCTTGCTGTTGCGGTCACTTTTTTGTAACATGCGCATCAATGAGCGCATTCGGAAGCACATATGCAGTGGTTGCAAAGGATATTCGGTCCGAATGGCGGACGCGGTACGCGGTGAACTCGCTGCTGATGTTTGTTGTTACGGCAGTCTCAATCATTCTGTTTGCTCTGCGTTCTGTGGACCCAAACCCGGAGTTGCTTTCCGGTATGTTGTGGGTGGTCATTTTTTTTACGGCAATGTCGGGCATGTCGAGGGTGTTCGTTTCTGAAGAGGAGCGGGGCACAACGCTCACGCTGCAGCTTGTGGCGACGCCGACAGTTATCTACTTTGGAAAACTGTTGTTCAACAGTGTTTTGATCCTGTTCTTAAGTTTTATTATTACAGCGATGTATATGATCTTCTTTTCCGGGTTTACGATTCAATCGCCTGGAGTCTACGTCATTTCAGTTGTTCTCGGAAGTCTGGGCTTCGCATCGGCTTCAACCATCATTGCGGCCATCATTGCGAAAACAAGGTCACGTGGAACCCTGTATGCAGTGCTCTTGTTCCCCTTGTTGATTATTCCTCTCATGGTCGGGATGAGCTCCACGATAAAGGCCCTTGAAGGATCAACGTTGAGTGAGGCCCTCTCTGATTTCCAGGTTTTGGCTTCGTATCTCATGGTGATGGTCGCGGGCTCATATCTCCTGTTCGATTATGTTTGGAAAGAGTAGAATGAAGTTTGTCAAGTATTCTTCGATTGTTCTTGTCACCTTTGTCATCATCGCCGGTATTGCCATCCCGACGGTACGTGCTCCTCAAGGGTTGTTCGAATTTCCTACGATCCCGGGCTTGGGACAAAAATCACGCAACATTTTCTTCCACGTGCCGGTCGCATGGACAACGGTTGTGGCATTTCTTGTCTCCATGTATTATGGTTTTCGCTACGTGCGAACAAAGAACATGGAGTATGACATCAAGTCTGTTTCATCGGCCGGACTGGGTTTTCTTTTTTGCTTCCTTGCGACCGTCACGGGAGCCATATGGGCAAAGTTCAACTGGGGAGACTACTGGAACTGGGATCCCCGCGAAACCTCCATCTTTATTCTTCTGCTCATTTACGGGGCGTATTTTGCCTTGCGTTCGGCACTCGAGAATGAGGAAGTGAGAGCGAGGCTTTCGGCCGTTTATTCGATGGTGGCCGGGTTAACTGTTCCATTCTTCATTTTTGTTATGCCGCGCATGATGGCCGGTCTTCATCCCGGCGCTAAAGGCGATGTCGAGGGCAAGGGGCCTGTGCTGGAGCTAAAAATGTCGTCCAACATGCTTGTTGTTTTTCTTGTCGCACTGGTTGCTTTCAACTTGCTGTATGTATGGCTCCTGGACCTTCGCGTTCGCGCAGGAAAACTTGAATACGAACAATCACGAGAACAATCCCGCTAGGACTATGGAAGATTTTTTGAGCGTTAATCAAATGTATATCGTGCTGGTTATTGTTCTTTTGATCTGGGGTGGAATCGTCTCGTATCTCTTTCGCCTGGACAAAAGAATCAAAGACATTGAAAAAGCTATGCAGCCAAAGGCTGATGAGCCTCTGGCTCAGAAGAAAGGATAGGGTATGAAGCCGAAGATTGTGATTGGAGTTCTTGTCATTATGGCCGGGGTAATACTGGGAAGCGTCAGTTTCCTCGAGTCGAATGTCGAGTACATGGATTTTGCGGCCGCGGAAAAAAGCCACAAAAAGGTCCAGGTGAAAGGCGAGTGGGTGAAAAACCACGAAAGCCGCTTTGATGCCGAGAAAGCACAGTTTGTCTTTTATATGAAAGACGACAACAACCGAGTTGAAAAAGTCATCCTCGAAGGGGCGAAGCCAAATAATTTCGAGCTTGCCACCAGCGTTGTGGCGAAGGGTGTGTACCGGGAAGGATACTTTCACGCAACAGACGTTCTTACCAAATGCCCTTCCAAGTATGAAGGCGATGCAGAGGCAGTGAAGCAGTCGTTGTAATTTTCAGTAGAAGGCTGTCCAAAATGTAGGTCGAGACGATGTCTCGACCGGGTTGAGTTTCAAGAAATCGTCGGTTTTCCATATCTCCCGGCGACAGTACTCTGGTCAATAGTACTTTTTGGACAGCCTATACTGTTAACCTTGACAAGGTTACCTCGCTCATGATCGGTAGCATTATTATCAAAATAGGATTCTTGTCGGCGATTGCGGCGGTGTTTTTCTATTACCGCGCCCATCGGAATCAAAAACAGCAAGATATCCTGTTTGGAAGGTTCAGCTTTCACGCGGCAGTCCTTTCTCAGATGGCAGCGTGCGTTATCATGTTGTACCTGATTCTCACCCACCAGTTCCAGTACACGTACGTCTGGAATTACAGCTCCACAGACCTTTCGCTCTCGCTTCTCATTTCCACTTTTTACGCCGGCCAGGAAGGAAGCTTCATGTTGTGGGCGTTGTATACCTCCATTATCGGCGTTTTTCTGCTGCAGTATAGCTCGAGAAAAAACTATGAGCCCGAGGTGATGGCAGTGTATTCGCTCATCCTGACGTTCCTCATGACCATGCTGATCTTCAAGAATCCCTTTGCATATATCTGGGACACTTTTCCGAACGACCTCGTTCAGACGGGTCCGATACCGGCGGGAATCAGCAACTACGTCGTTCTTGATGCGGCAAAGAGTATTTGGGCGAGATTTCCTGTTGAAGGAAAAGGACTGAACCCCCTTCTGCAGAATTACTGGATGGTCATTCATCCTCAGGTTCTTTTCATAGGTTTTTCGTCGATGGCAGTGCCGTACGCGCTTGCGGTAGGAGCTCTTCTGAAGCGCGACTATCATTCATGGATTCGTGTCGCGACACCGTGGTCGGTGTTTGGCGCGATGATTCTCGGAACCGGTATCATTCTCGGCGGATACTGGGCGTATGAGACGCTGGGCTGGGGCGGGTTCTGGGGGTGGGATCCCGTAGAGAATTCGTCGCTCGTCCCGTGGCTCATCTGCGTCGCTTCGATTCATACCGCTCTCACTCAACGCCAGAGCGGCGCGTTTGTGAGGACGAATTTTGTCTTGAGTTTGCTGACGTTTATCATGGTCCTCTACAGTACCTTTCTTACGCGCAGCGGGATCCTGGGCGAAACCTCGGTCCATTCTTTCGTTGATCCAGGCATGTGGGTCTACTGGCTGCTGCTTATTTTCATCACCGTTTTTGCAGTTATTGGATTTGGCCTGCTCTTTGCGCGGATGCGGGAAATGCCAAAAATTCCGGTCCAACATTCCATCGTGTCGCGGGAATTTGCTTTGTTTCTTGGCGCCTCGGCTCTCACCTTTGTTGCGATCTTCGTTGTTGTCGGCACATCGTCGCCCATCATTACGACGATTGCCAAGGGTAAAGCATCCGCGATGGACATCGCCTATTACGTAAAAACGAATTTGCCACTTGGCATTGCGATCACGTTTCTTTCCGGCATTGGCCAGCTGCTTTGGTGGAAAAGCTCCACCACGAGGTCAATCCTCAAGAAGATGGCTCCTGCACTGGTTCTGGCCGTCGTCGCATCGGGAATTGTCCTCCTTCTTGGTTATCAGAACTTCTTTATCCTTTTGTTTGTTTTCTGTTCCGCGTTTTCGCTCTTTGCGAACCTTCAGGTCGGTTACGACATCTACATGGGAAACCCGAAATTCGTCGGAGGATCCATCGCGCACATCGGGATCGCCATCATGTGTTTGGGTTTTGTGACTTCAGAACGATACGACGAGAAGAAAACGGTTGCACTGGAGCGCGGGAAACCCGTCGACGCACTGGGCTACACCATGACCTACGTCGGATATCATCCGGTGGAAGACCGATACGCTTTTGCCATCGATGTAGAAAAAGGCGGCATGCGACGGACAGTTGCCCCGACAATGTATTACAGCGAGTTTACCAAGGGCATCATGCGCCACCCGGACCTTATCAATTTTATCAACAAGGATTTCTACGTAGCCCCTTTATCGCTCGAGGAAGCCAGCTCGGGCAGCGAACAAACTCTCACGTTACAGAAAGGGGAGGAGGCCGAGGTTGCGGGATTGAAAGTATCATTTCTGGATTACCTGTTTAGCAATGAACAGAAGGCCGCGATGGCCGAGAGCAGGGCGTTCTCCATCGACGCGACGATGCAGGTTTCGGAAGGTGCTCGAAAAAAGAAACTCGTCCTCCAGATGAAAGGAGACAAAGGCGAGTTTGAGTATCCGCCGTCAAACTATGTTGCACAGGATAAAAGGACGTTTGAGTTCAGGATTGCCAAACTTATACCCGACAGGGAAGATAAAGACAAATCAAAAATCGAAATAACGGTGAAAACGTCGAACGACCCGAATGTCAAACCGAAAGGCGAAACACTTGTTATCGAAGCGAGCATCAAGCCCTACATTAACCTTGTGTGGGTGGGCACGGTGACGTTGGTGGTGGGATTTCTCTTAACGATATTCAGGCGTGTTGCCGAAGCGAGGATAAAGAGCCAGACTTAAAATTTCGCACATTGGATTGCAAAAGAGTCCCGGCCGAAGGGTCGGGACTTTTTTTTTCTGGCGAACACATGGACGAATGAAATGGCATTTTCTCACTTGTGACAAGACAATAACGGAAGTTACTACAAATAAGAACTTCCACCCATCCTTGGAATATCCCTTCCTAAAATCCGACAATTTCCTCTGTATTTAGGCGTTTATCATGCACTGTCCGGCTCTCAGATCGGTCAAATTGGCACGAACGTTGCAGCAATAGCTTTTCATCGTCCAATCCGAAAGGTTCGATTGGTGTCCAAGCACGATCTGAACAAGATATTCCCCTGGCTGTCTATTCGCAGCAAGCTCATTATTGCCTTCACGGGACTTTCCATCCGCATTCGTTCGTCATTTTGGCAAAGGGAAAGACTAAAAGAGGAATGAAAAGCGAGTCAAACATGGCAAAAAAATCCCTGGAATCTCTCAAAAAGCTTTTAGCAAGTACAAGGCCGGAAGAAATACGGCAGGGGCTGGAGCTCGTGAAAAAAGAAATTTCACAGGCTACTTCAACAGAAAGGGAATCTCTTTTGGAGATGCTGTCCGCCCTTTTCTACATTGACCCACTCGACGAACCCGATCTCGTTTCTTTGGTTGACGAGGCGATTTCCATCGTCGCACAGTTTGGGACGTCGGTTATTCCTCTTCTGGTACAAAAACTGGATGCGGGCGACCTGAAAGCACAAATGGCGGTTGCCCACGCGCTGGGCCGTATTGGGGCTGATGCCATCAAATCGCTCATATTGGAATACGAGTCCTCAAAAGATCCTGCCCGTCGCTCATTCATTCTTTATGCGTTAGGCAAAATAAAATCTCCAGAGATCGCAGCAGCCTTATCTCTGGCGCTCGAAGCCTCCCAGTCTCCGTCTTTGGAACTCCGGGACACCGCGACGCGTGCACTTGGAAAGTTTGCGGAGTCCATTCCGCCCGCGCGGCTTCCAGAGCAAGAACGTCGTCTTTGTGTTGAAACATTACAAAAGAATCTTGCCGACCCGAACCCCGGAATCAGATCCAAAGCTGTGCGCAGTCTGGGGAAATTTGCAAAATACGATCATCTGTCCACGGATGAGCGAAGGAAGCTGAGGTCCACGTGTCTTCTTATTTTGGGGAAAGACGAGAACTTCGAGTGGGATCGGGCCTATGTCGTCAGGAAAGAAGCAGAAGAAGCGCTCACCTATACTTGAGGCGTTTTTGCGAAAACGGATAAGCGAAGCCGGGCGCCGCTGCGTAATCTCTTACGTCCCCCAATTTCCAGCACGGAAACAAGCCGCTGCCGGGTGATTGGCGATCGTGGCGCCCAAGCGGCCAACCTTCCTTTTTCCTCGAAATTTCGCTACGTTTACGAGAATCTTTGGGTTTTAACATTCCACGAGCTATGCGTCATGCACGGCGGCGGGCAAGACATCAAATCGATTACTTGAACATCAATTATTGACGGGGAATCTATGGCAGTACTGCTAACACCAAATCCACCTCCCTCAAGAAAGGGCCCTGCTCTCGAAACAAAGCTCGGAAATCCAATCGACAATTACCAGGTAACCGAGATTTCTAAATTCGAGCGCAATCAATTCCATAATTACGAACGCAGGTATTCCGGCAGGATAGAAATCCGATCTCAAGCAACGCCCATGTACAACTGCCATGGGTTGACATTTGCATGTAGACGTTCAGGGATCTACGATAGCTCAGCCTTAAATCTCATTCTTCAAGATGACGCATACAAGGAAATACCACCAGACCAAGTACTACCAGGAGACATCATACTTTATTACGGAAGAGACGGCGACATTGAACACTCTGGCATAGTTGTTTCGACGCCGCGAATTGATCCTCTCCGAATCCCCTTGGTTGTTAGCAAATGGGGGAAATACCATGAGATCCTGCATCTAGCTAACGAGTGCGACTACAACTTCAGTCTCGCGAAATACTATAGGATAACGACATGATCGACATCCCAAACTCCGCTCTATCAAGACTCATCGAAGCTTATGCAATTGCAAATACACCCGAGTTTCTCGTTCGCCGATTCGCAGGTGATGAATCAACCAAAACGATTGCTGATCATCACACAACTCAGGACATTGTTGGCTCTCTCAATGAGCTTCTGCAGGCTGATGAAAAACCAATTCCACTTATTGTATCAGCTTATGCCCTACTGATTGCGCTAACCTTTAAGGACTATTCTGAAACGCGTGAAGGAATTCAAACAATTGAACTCGGCACTCTTGAATGGGCTGCCGATATTTGGCGACATCATTTGCGGCGTCACATAAACACTAAAAATGTTCTCTTCCCAGGCTATTCGCATAATCCAACGGAACCCGGTCGTTCCGATTCTGGCACTTCTAACGTTGATCTCACTAACGCATAAACTTATGATAACACCAAAATTGTTGCTCTGTGCAGACGCGGTTGTGCGGGATGCTCAAACAAATCATATCTCTGTGTTTAACATCTATGAAGAGTTTTCTCCTGCAGGGCTCCCGGCCATAGTTCCTCGACTAACGGTGCTTGCAGTTTTAGAACGACTGCAAGATGATCCGGCAAATGTGGATGCACGACTGAGAATCACTTTAGGGGAGAGAAACCTGTTCGAGCGACCCGTACACATTGATTTTCAAGGCTCCTTGTTGGCTCGCGCAATAATGTCATTCGAAGGCTTTGTGCTTCCAGCACCTGGAGAGCTGCATTTTTCATTTGCGGTCGGTGATGCAGAGATCGAAAGCTATACTTTAAGGATAAAGGCACCGCCACCGCATCCGGTGCCTCAACCACAAGCTCAATGATCGAACCTCTCAAACGCCGCCGTGCACGAACGCATAACAGGCCGCACTACGACATTCGCTCATTTGATATGGCGAAGTCAATTCAGAGAAAAGAAATTATAGTGCTCATTCAATGCCAAATCATTTCTCCGCCAGAGGCGGATCCATTCGTTGTGCACTGCGTAGTGCGGCCAGACGTTAGCCGAAATAGGTTTATGAAACAGAACAAGATCATATTCGTCACTGGCGCGACTTCTGGTTTCGGTTTATCAATTGCGAATAGACTCGTATCAGAGGGGCACAAGGTCTATGGTACGAGTAGGAATCCGTCTAAAATCAACGTTCGCCTCGATTTTGAATTGCTTCAACTTGACGTTACCTCCGACGAGTCTGTCAAGCAATGTATTCAAGGTTTGTTATCAAAAACCCCAACCATTGATGTCCTTGTCAACAATGCAGGGATGGCTGTTATAGGTGCTATTGAGGAAACGTCTATTGAACAAGCAAAATTGCAACTCGAAACCAACTTCTGGGGTTCTGTTCGAGTTACCAAAGAAATTCTGCCCGTGTTCCGGCGCCAACGACAGGGCCACATCATCAACATCGGTTCACTCGCAGGTTTAATCGGTGTTCCTTTCCAGGGGTTTTATAGCGCTTCAAAGCATGCCCTTGAAGGCTACACGAAATCTTTGAGATTTGAGCTTGAGCCATTCAATATAAAATTGACGCTGGTTGAACCAGGATTCTTTCGAACAAACCTTCAGCACTCATCTGTGTCCGCCACTAAGAAGGTCGTTGACTATGACAGCATTCGTCCTAAAGTCTTGAAGGCGCTGTCGGATTCCATCGAACACGGCCCGTCGCCCGAGATTGTTGCACACCTTGTTTCCAAAGTCATTCGATCGAAGAATCCAAAGTTCAAATACAGAGTGGGAAACGATTCAAAGTTCCTGCCCATTCTTAACTTCTTCTTTCCAAGGCTCTTCGAGTTTGGAGCCAAGAGAAAGTTTCAACTCATGTAAAACGGCACATAACAAGCCGCACTACGACGTTCGTTCGCTTGAAATGACAAAAACCAGGCAGTGTTAAGAATATTAAAAGTACTCACTCAATGACCAACCATTCCTCTGCGCTTCATTTGTTAGGCACTGCGTAGTGCCGCCAGACGTTATGCGTCATTGCACCCATCAATAACAATGCGAAAGCCTCGGGTACAAAACGTAATCTTATTTTGGGGGATGCTCCTTGTTTTTGCACAGACTTCGTCTGGCCAGGAGCGCGTCTCTGACAATTCGCGATCATCGGGGGTCTCCTTTCGTAGTATCCAACTCGATTTCTCCACTGTTATTGCGACAACGAGTTTCAGCATTTCCACAGATTTTGACCTTATGAAAATCGCGAGCAATGAATTCGCAACACTTGGAATGCGAGCAGGATTCGAAAGAAATGCGATTCTCAAAAGCGGCTTCATTTCTACTAGAGAATCGCCCGCTACTACCTACACGGACTATAACCTCCTAGGGCGTATCTCATTTGGCTCAAATGAAAACTCACGACGTGATGCATTCTTAGGCATTGCTCTGAAACGCACATCTG
>JACPSI010000089.1 GCA_016193365.1 Ignavibacteriales bacterium | reverse complement strand
CACTTCAAATGTCGCAAGTATCCGCCGCACGCCGTCGCTCAACGCCTGCGCCGAGAGTGTTGCTCCGACCATGTTATGAATGCCCCGCTTCAGCCAAAGGTCGCTGCGGGGATTTTTGTTCGTAAATTGCGCGAGCCATTTTTTTGACGGGAGGTAATCCTCGGGCTCATAGAACGCAAGAATCTCAACAGCGCGGAGAGAAGTGTCGGCATTCACAACAACGACGTATGTCGCCGGCATGGTTCTGATGGTCTGAGTCTCAAAGAAGGCGTAGCCGGCGTTTCCAGACGAATCCCTGCCTACGTAATAGGTCACGATCTTCGACTCGACTCTTGCTTTGGATTTCTCCTGAATATTCTTGACCTGTTCATCGGTCAGAAAAACGGTTTTGCGTTGTGATGCGGCCGACCCCGGAAAATATATTTTCAGAACCTCTTCTTTCGTGAGGTAGACCTGCGCGCAAAGAATGGATGGAATGAAGATGAGGGAGTATATTGGAACCCTGACCACGCCCGTTAAAAGAGATAATTCACGGCCGCATTCCACTGATTCACTCCCGTCGTTGCGGAGTTGCCATTATCACGATAGTCCACCTTGAATGCGACATGCGGATGCGGTTTGTAGGTCAAGCCGATGGTGAGAATTGTTCGGTCATAAGCTTTGTTTGCGGTGTAGCCGGCGGGAACGGCTTCGTGAGTATTGAACCTCTCGTACTGAACAAACGGAGCAATGTAATGCTGAGAGCCCGGCAGTATCAAAGGCATGACGTCATAGCCGGCGACGACATACCAGCCCTTCGTCGACGAACCGATTGTCTTCCCGCTAAGGACGCTCGCCTTCGCAGCTTCGCCAATGTCAACCTGGGCAAACAAAGCCCGCATTTCAACGTTCATCCAGTTGAGATCGCCGTGGACGCTGAAGAGAGTTGTCGCAACGCTCGTATCTGTTTTTCCCTGGCCGGAATTTCCCGCATAAAAGCTTGCCCCGATTGTGCTTCCCGTAAAACCCGTGTATTCGAGTTTTCCCGTGACACCAAGGTTCTCCGCTATCGCGTTTGCTCCATTTTGCCTTCCGCCACGGATACCTTCCGAATCAGAGAACCGTGCGGCATTCAACCCTTCCACGACATAAGCACGATACTGAACGTCCGGCACGATTTCACCGTACAGACCTATGCCGTTCGCCCTCCATGTACTTGGGATGATAAGCCGCTCAACCTGCGGACGCAGGGTTCCAAAAAACGTTGATGGCTCGTGTTTTTCGTTGATAATTCCCACCGGCGGCAAGACCATACCTGCGCGGATGTTGAATTCCCTTGAAAGCATCAGGTCGATGTAGCCGAATTCTACCGACACCTCACCGCCTTTGCCTGTGCTTGCGTGTTCGAATTCAATTTCGGAATTAAAGACAATCCAATCGTTAAATCTGAAACCGACGTACACAACGTTCCGGAGATAATCGATCTTGTCCGTGGCCGTGGTTGTAGCCCCGTCATCACGCTTTTTGTAAAAATTCTCGTACACAACTTCGCCATATCCGGCAAGAGAGACACCGGTTTTCTTCAGACTATAGATTTTTGCTGCTGCCGGTCCAAGGCCGTATTGAGGTTCATACGTAGGTGCTGCAACTTCACCCAACTTGAGTTGCTCAATCTCCTGAGTAAGAATCTCGATTTGACGATGGAGTTCCCTGAGGGAATCAGACACCGTCTGATAAGCTTGAGACCGATCGTGGATTGACAAAAGCACAAAGAACAGAATCAAGAAGCGGTTAGGTTGTTTCACTGCGACATAACTCCTTTCCTTAAGATGATCAGGAGCGCCGCCTTGACAAGCCTCCGCTTCCTTTGTATATTGCGTCGCGAAAGAAGCCGGCAACGGCGCTCTTTTGTTTATTGAGGGTGTATCACTTACTGTTTGCAGACAAGAGTGATGCACCCTTTTTGTTTGTTGTGTTAGTGTGAAGTTGTGGTTTTTTCCGTGGGGATTAATGTGTACTCCAGTTCAACATGGCTCGTCTGGAAGAACTTTTTGTTTTCTTCGAGGTCCGAAATCTTTACAACAACCGATTGACCATTTAAGAGAGACGGGAGATAAATTGGGGCACATCCCATACCCTCCATCGAACCACTTTGTTCTTCTGGCACCTCCACGGCCACCGCCAGCTTACTGAGCTCGGACGGTGCTTCACACACCGAACAAATAAGCTCGCCACTTTTCAAATAATAATATCCGTAATTATAACAAGCTCTGCATGCGTCGAAGGCGGTGGCATAGGTGCTGAGTCCTGTGCGAAGAGCAAAGAAACGAATTCTGACTCCATCCCCGGTGACCCATAAAAACCTGTGGAGCTGCCCGTCGGTCAGGACATTGACCGGAATCCTGGTCTCGCCTTCTTCGGCCGACACCTTGAGAGCTGGTGTTATGCTGACCGAAGCCTGCTTGCTGTAGATATCTTCAAACCCCAGGAAGAATATCACGCATAGCGATATAACCCCCATCGAAAGTTGCCACCGCCGGTTCGTCCGCGGAATCTCGACTCCTATTTTCTTCCTGGCCGGGATAACAAAAATAATCGCTGGAATGCTTACGATAGCCAGGATGAACAAAAGGTTGTTTCTGACGATGGGCCCAAGGATTTGCATCATCTGTGGGTTGGCTGGAAAAACTCCGAGTTCATAAAACTCATGGGCGCCGTTGACAATCAGCTGCAGTACGAAGATTATCAGCACCACTGCGGTGACTTTCAGGAACCTGCCGATATCCACACGAACGCTGCCTTTGATGAAAAAGAATCCGAAGAGAACCGCTGCTGCAATACCGATAAGAGCGCCAACGCCTCCTCCCCACAATTGTTCCCCGGATGAGACCGCGCGCAGGAAAATAACCGTCTCTATTCCTTCCCGAACCACCATAAGGAACGTAAAAAGAAACACGCCGGCCCACACTTTCCAGGAATTCTGTTCTTCCTGACTGACAAGGGAGTCAACTTTTTCCTCGATCACTTTCCTGATGTGCCTTGCCGCCCTCCACATCCATACCACCATTGTTGTGACAAATGCGGCGGCGGTAAACATCAGGTAACCTTCAAGCAGCTCGAAGTCCATCGAGAGCTTCTCAAGAACAATCGCCACAGCAATACTGACAAGGATCGACACAGCCAGGCCGGAAAAAACAGCCTTTCGGAGACTCCCCTTTCCGAGTTTTGAGATATAAACGAGAAGGATGCCGATTATCAATGCTATTTCGACACCCTCCCGAAGCGTTATGATAAGTGATTCAATCATTCAGTGTTCTTGGCGATTCCCATGCGATTCGAATGCCGACTAATTTAGTCGGATTATCAGGTTGAGTCAAGAAAAAAGTTGAAAAAACCTAAGAAAAATGCATATTTTGATAATGACTATCATTCTCAGTTTTGACTCGCATGATTAGATTGGAAAACAAAGTTGCTCTTGTCACCGGCGGTTCCCGAGGAATTGGGGCAGCAATTTGTCGGCAATTTGCCCGAGCGGGGGCTTCGATATCGTTGACCTATGCCGCGAAGAAACGCAGCGCAGAACGTTGTGCCCGGGATGTTTGCAATGCCGGACAGACTTGCATCATAACAAAAGCCTCGATCTCTTCCCCCCATGACGTCCAAAAGGCCGTTCAGAACACACTGAAAGAATTCGGCCGCATCGACATTCTCGTGAACAATGCAGGGATCTGGAAGAGAGGAGAAATTGGGAAAATGACCGAACGTCAATGGGATGAAACGCTCGACATCAACCTGAAAGGAACATTTCTTTTCTGCAACATTGTTGCTCCGATTCTGAAGAAACAACGCTGGGGACGGATCATCAACGTGAGCAGCACGGCGGGTCAGCGGGGAGAAGCATATTATTCTCACTATGCGGCATCCAAGGCTGGGATGATTGCTTTCACAAAATCCATTGCTGTCGAGCTCGCGCCTTACAACATTAACGTCAATTGCATCGCTCCGGGGTGGGTCGACACCGATATGACAGCCAACGCGCTGCGTGGAACAAAGCGAAAGCACATTGAAGCAAGCATACCACGCGGAAAGGTTGCGACGGCGGACGACATCGCCAGCGCCGCGCTCTTTCTCGCTTCCGACCTTGCGAACCATATCGTCGGCGCGACCATCAACGTCAACGGCGGCGGGGTCTTGATTTAATCGTAATTTTTGTTTTTCCTTTCACTTCAACGTCTAAACAGTTATATTTTGTTCGCATTTTTCGCGCCCCCATTGTTCCCCACACAGAAGGAGCACAATGCGACACAACAAGAAGTTTCTCTCCGGGAAGAAGATCAATCCGTTCCCGATTCCCAAAAACATCGACGTTGTGGACCTGGTCGATAACCATTTTCAGGCCTACAATGCGGCGCGGTTGCGGGAGGCATGTCAGCTGTTCGCGGAGAAAATGCTCAATCAGAACGTCACTGTAGGGATGAGCATAACGGGCGCCCTCACGCCGGCGGGACTCGGCGGCTCATGCATCGTCCCTCTCATGGAAGCGGGTTTCGTCGATTGGATTGTCAGCACCGGCGCAAACCTCTACCACGACACTCATTTCGCCATCGGACATTCGCTGCATCAGGGATCTCCGTTCATTGACGACCGGATACTCAGAAAGGAAGCCGTCATACGAATCTACGATATTCTTTTCGACTACAAAGTATTGCTGGACACGGACGATTACTATCGAAAAGTTATCGACATCCCCGAATTTCAAAAGGAGATGAGCACCGCGGAATTTCATCATCGGATGGGACGTTATATTTCTGAGAGAGAACGAGTCCTCAAAGTAAAATCAAAAAGCATTCTTGGGACAGCCTATAAACTCAGTATACCTATTTACACTTCATCGCCGGGGGACAGCTCCATCGGCATGAACGTGGCGGAACGTGCTCTTTTCGGCAATCAGTTGCGCTTCGATGTGTGTGCCGACGTGAACGAGACTGCTGGAATCGTCCTTGACGCAAAGCACCGCGGGGGATTGAGCGGAGTGTTAGTTTTCGGGGGCGGGTCGCCGAAGAATTTTCTGCTGCAAACAGAACCTCAGATTCAGGAGGTGCTCAAAATTGATGAAAAAGGCCACGATTTCTTTATTCAGATTACAGACGCGCGGCCTGATACTGGAGGCCTTTCGGGAGCCACCCCGTCGGAGGCTGTCAGCTGGGGGAAGATCGACCCGGACAAACTTCCGGATACCGTCGTTGCCTATCTTGACTCAACGCTGGCGTTGCCCATCATGACGTCCTATGCCCTGGCGAAACGCAAACCGCGAAAGCCGAAACGATTATATGACCGAAGACATGAAATGGTGGAGCGACTGAAACATGCCGCCGAGCGGGCATACAAGAAATATCACCAGACGCGCCTGGACAACTATCATATATAAACTTCATTTCACTTAACACGGAGATGTCGCATGGATCGTTTTCAAGAGCTCGTTGATCTGGTTCAAACGTTCAAGGAAGATTTCGACAAATTTTTTCTCAAACAAAATAAATCCGCGGGAGTTCGGCTCCGGAAACACATGGCTTCGCTCAAACGAAAAGCCCAGGAAATTCGAAACGAAGTCCAGGATATCAAAGAAAAAATGAAGGGAGATTCCGCCCCCCCGCCGAGCGCCTCATAAGCCGTTCGGCCGCCGTTTCTCCGCCCATAGCTTCTTCTCTTTACCATCACAAGATCACAGGTGCTTCCATGGTGAGGCTCTCATCCGTACTTTTTTCAACGTGTTTTCTGCTTGCCTTCCTTCACGCTCGACAGGAAGGAACTGTCGACAAGACCGTGCGAATAATTCCTACGCCCCAACAGGTGCAGCCAAAATCGACAAAATTCAGGCTAACGCCTTCTACACGCATTATTCTCGGTGAAGGAACCTTCAATGTTGACGCATTCGCCGGAGAGCAAATTAACCTGCATCTCGCAGAAATGAAAGAAAAGCAACTCAGAGTCGTCAGCGAAGGGAGTATCCGAAGCCTCACAGCTAATTTTATCTACCTTGGCACGCCGGAAAGCGATCTGGCAAAAACCTTCCTGAAAGAGCGAAAAGGAAAACTCACGGAGGAAATGAGCGACGAAGGATACTTTTTGGACGTAACCCCGGAAGGCGTCGTCATTATTGCTGAACATCCTGCCGGAAGGTTTTACGGTGTCATGTCCCTTCTTCAGATGGTCGAGCGTGAAAAGAAAAGCCTCGTTCTTCCGGGCGTTTCGATACACGACTGGCCCCTTCAAAGTGTGCGCGGCATTACGGACGACCTCAGCCGCGGCCAGGTTTCCACCATGGAAAATTTCAAGAAGATCATCCGATTTCTTGCACGCTATAAACTGAACATCTACTCGCCGTATTTCGAGGATATTTTTCTTTTCAAGAACCACCCGTTGATTGGCAAAGGCCGCGGAGAGATTACGGCTGCCGAGATGATTGAACTTGATGCGTATGCAAGAATGTACTACGTAGAAATGATTCCGATTTTTGAGACCCTTGGACATTGGGAGAACATTCTCGCCATGCCGCAATACGTGAAGTATGCAGAATTCCCCGGTGCGCACACAGTGAACATTTCCGATGAGGCTGTTTACACAATGCTGGATGAGATGATAGGTGAAATCGGCGACGCCTTCAGCTCAGACTATTTCAACATTGCCGCTGACGAATCCTGGGATGTGGGACTTGGTGTCAACAAGCAACGCGTCGCCCAAAGCGACATCGCCACCGTGCACGCCGAGCACTACAAGCGACTCTTCGATATGGTAAAAAAACACAAAAAGAAGGCTTTGATGTACGGCGACATCATTCTTACTCATCCCGAGATTCTTTCGAAAATTCCGAAAGACGTGGTGTTCGTTGACTGGCAGTATCATGTGGCCGATGTGTACGGGAGCCCATCGGTATTCGAAAATGCCGGATTCCGGTATGTTATCTCGCCTGCAGTCTGGAATTTCACCGGGCCGTTTCCGAACTATATCAACACCCTGACGAACATCCAAAACTTAAACAGAGAAGGCTATCTTAACGGCTCTCTGGGGATTCTCACTTCCAACTGGAATGATTATGGAGGAGAAGCCCTTCGCGAGCTCAATTATTATGGTTACGCGTGGACAGCCGAATGCGCCTGGCAGCCGTTGAAAGCGGACGTAGCTGAATTCAATCGGAGATTCTTCGTTGACTTTTTTGGCACGAGTGCAGCTGGCATCGCAGCTCAGTCGATGTACGCAATTCTGTCCGACCCGTTGAACCAATTGCACTGGAGCGAGCTCTGGCGCCACCCGATGCTCCCACCCACACCTTCTCCGTTGAATTATTTATGGCGCATTCAGAGCATTGAATCCACGATGCCGTTGGTGCAACAGCTCATTCAGCAGGTTCGCACATCGGCAACTCGCAACAAAGATCATTTACAGTACCTTGAATTCGTTTCACGGATGAACCTCTGGTTTGCGAAGAAACTGCGTTCGGGCGAAACAATCCGAAGGCTCACGAAAGACATGCCGCCGTCAGCGAATACCGATTCTGTGAAGAATGCAGTTCTCGATTTGGCGAGGAAAGCCGTGCCGGAGTTGACAACGTTGAAAGAGGAATTCCAGCGTGTGTGGCTGACCACCAACCGCGAGGCAAACCTGAAATGGCTGATGATGCGATACGACCGTCAGGCGGAGTACTGGAACGAGAAAATGGAAGAGGTGTTCCGAGGCACAATGTGGGTCGACCCGGTGATCGAGAGTCAATGGATCTATCATCCGACTGGCAATCCGAGAAAGAGGGACACGCTGGCAACACAGGTTCCCCGTGCGTATTTCAGGAAGACGTTTCTTCTCGACGACACAACGACATCCGCCAAACTGCAGCTCATCGGAGACTCGCATGCAAAACTATGGATAAACGGAAATGAATTAGGCGAAGTCTATGCTCGTCGTTCTTTATCGTTGACCGTTGAACATCAGCGCGTGCGTGTGTGGCACCTCTCGGGACAATTGAGGAAGGGCGCGAATGTCGTTGCCATTGAAGCCAACACGTACGATACATCTCCCTCTCAGTGGCAATTCGTGGGCACGGCTGGATTTAATGTGTACGGCGAGCTACAATTTTCCAACAAGACTTCAATGAAACTGGTTTCCGATTCCACTTGGAAGGTTTCGGATGTTGCTGCGGATGGGTGGAACAGTCCAGAATTTAATGACGCGAACTGGAGTTTAGCGAAGCCGATCGACTATCCGCTGCCCGTCATACGGCCTAATTTTGCGACGGGGCGGTTGTCGTGGATTGAGCGGTAGACATTTCCGCCAGCGCTGAAAGAATTTAGACAGACCGGTAGATTACCGCAGAAGCAACAGCTTCTTCGTCTCCACAAACTCGTACCTAACTTGTCATTCCCGCGGATTTTAAGTCCGATTCGATGTTCACTTCGAATCGAGATCTCGACTAAAGTCGGACGGGAATCCAGATCTTCGGCTTGCCTAGACTCCGTCTTACAATCCGACTGAGTGAGAATGTGTTTTTTCCAGGACCTACCGCAGCAACATTCATCCTCCGGAGCGTTAGCGAAGGAGGAGCAACTTCTTCGTCTCCACAAACTTGCCGGTGTGCCCGCCATCTGCGTGGCGGGCTTGGAACCGATCCAGCTAAACGCCGCTGACCATCCCGCGAAATTACGCACACGTTTTCAAAGCCTGGCGAGAGTTGTTCAGAAACTACTTACCACTTTTCAAAAGGAATGCCGATGACTCGAGGAGCAAGTGGGAGTCGACTTTCGCCCGGATGTATCACAAAGCCGTTATCTGCCTTCTTTCCAACATCTTTTTGGAACGCTATGATACCCCCTGCCATTGCAGGTTGCAAGGTGGCCGAAAGTTTTGCTTCGACAGGGATGAGTTTTCCTCCCGAGTGAATGACAAAGTCGACTTCACTGCCTGTGGACGTTCGCCAGAAATACACTTCAGGCTCTTCACCGCGGTGGCTCAATGTTTTAAGTATTTCTGAGAGAACCGCTGTCTCAAAAATCGCACCCGCAAGCGGACCGGCTGCAGCATGGTCTGCATCTTTCAATCCTGAAAGGTAACAGAGAGTTCCTGTATCTGTGAAGTAGACTTTCGGCGTTTTGACAAGCCGCTTTCCAACGTTTGCGTAGTACGGGCGCAACACCACGACTTGATGGGAGGCTTCAAGAACCGAAAGCCAGATCTTCAGAGTATTGACGGCTGCCCCAAGGTCCCGCGAGATATCGCTGAGGTTCAACAGCTGTCCGCTGCGCGCCGCTACCGTTCTCAGGAAACTTTGGAACAAAGCCAGGTCGCCAATCTGTCGCACCAGCCGGACATCGCGTTCAAGATAGGTTTGTAGATAGCTTGCATGCCAGAGCCGGAAATCGCGTTCCGGCTCCACAGCAAGTTCGGGGTAGTTTCCCCGGAGTAATTGCTGCCATAAGGGATTGAGCGATAGGTGAGCGGAAAATCTCCCGTGATGGCTTTCCCAGGGGAGCCGTGCATTCGGATTTCTCGACAACTCGCGGAAAGAAAGAGGAAGTAATCGGAGAATTGCCACGCGACCGGCCAGAGATTCCGTCACGCGTTCCAACAGCAGGAGATTCTGAGACCCTGTAAGGATGTATTGTCCTTTGTGGGAACGACGTGCATCAATAGCCTCCTTAATATAGGCGAGAATGCCCGGGCAATACTGAATTTCATCGAAGATCACCGGCGGGGAATGAAGTGCAAGAAATCCCCTCGGGTCAGAAAGGGCTGCCGCTTGTACGTCCGGAAGTTCCAGCGAAACGTATCGATGCGTTTTTCCAAACAGATGCTTCAGCACCGTTGTCTTCCCCGATTGCCTCGGACCGGTCAGCACGACAGCCGGAAAATCCCTGGCAGCTTGGGTAAGCACAGGTTCGAGGCTTCGTCTGAGATACGGCCTTTTCATACAATGCAATTTTGTATTTTAAATGCAAAATTGCAAGTACATTTTCCACCCTTGGAAAGTGATCGGTAGATTGAGGTTTGTTTTCAACTATCGCAGCAACATTCATCCTCCGGAGCGTTAGCGAAGGAGGAGCAGCTTCTTTGTTTCCACGAAATCTCCCCCGCTCAGCCGATAGAAATAGACTCCGCTCGGTAGACCCGCCGCATTCCAGCGCGTGCTGTAGGAGCCTGCAGAGAGTTCCTCGGAAACCAGTGTTGTTACTTCCCGTCCTAATAGATCGAAAATCGTCAGCGTGACGTGGCTTTTCTGAGGAAGTGAAAACTGTATCTCGGTGCTCGGGTTGAACGGGTTGGGATAGTTCTGGTCCAGAGAATGCAGCCGTGGTTGTGCAGTCTCATCATCCGATATCAACGTGACGGGGTTAAAAACAGCAATCGTATCCATCTCCTCGAACCTCAACGTATCGTGGAGCGCCAAGTGTAAGTCAAAATAGTATGAACTTTTGTCTCCAGGGATCCATGAGTTGGCAAATAAACCATCCGAGGCTAAGCTGTCGCCGTGTATTCCGTCATCGAAAAGGTCAATTGTATCAACGGGAGTACCACGCGGAGACTCAACCTCGACGGAAAACGAAAGCTCTGGTTGTGGTCCGGCTATCCTGACAATCACACGGACTATGTCCTTTGTTCGGTCGAGGGAGGGGCGAGCGGGTAACACGCTGACACTCATCTCTTTCGGGGAAACCGCGTATCCGGTGCGGAAATTCGCTCCATCATAACCCCAGTACCACATCCGGAAAAGGTTCCCGTCCGACATAACCTCACCAGCGTGAACTCGGACCGCATCCCATGATCCAGCCTGTCCACTTTGAAACACGGGGTTTTGTGGCCACTTAGTCCATATAATTCCATCTGGCGAGGTTGCATAACCAATACTGCGAAAAGCACTACCCGAGGCACTGCCCGAGTACCACATCTTATAGGTTCCTCCATCGTAAATGACCCTCGGATATCCGGCGTGGACGGCATCCCACGAGCCTGAGACGTTCAGGACGGGATTACCAGGATGCTTTGTCCAAGTAGATTCGTTGGTGGCAATAGCATAACCGATACGCTGCGTACCGGCGGCATTGAAACCGTAAAACCACATCTTGTATGCGCCAACGCTGTCGGGACCCAGAACAGAAGGATAGATCAATGCCCGTTCGTCCCACGACCCCGGAGGCCCGACATCCAGAAGAGGATTATTAACGTACTTTGTCCATGTTATTCCATTCTCCGAACTAGCATATCCGATTCGCCGTACGCTGCTCTGCTCGCCGAAATACCACATTTTATAGCCCGACGCCGTGTGGAGAACATAGCCATGCGAAGCTACAGAGCCATCCCACAGAGCCGGCCCGTACGAGAGAACTGGATTGTTAGAGTGTTTTGTCCATGTGATTCCATTGGGCGATGTTGCGTATCCTGTTCGTAAATAGAGAAAGTTCGCACTGCCGTCCCATCCCGTGTACCACATTTTATAAACCGAATCCTCGAGGATCACACGAGTAGGGGCAGCTGCCCTGCCATCCCATGCCCCTGACGGGCCAACGTCCATTATCGGATTGCCTGTGTACTTCATCCAAATTGTTTGGGAGCCTGCTTGCCGAGAGGCAAGCAAGGCAAAGCATGCGATCAACCAACTGATTGATTTTGACATGGAATATCCTTCCACAATTGTCTATCGAATCAACACAAGTTTTTTTGTTTCAAGAAAGCCATCAGTTGTCAAACGATAGAAGTACACGCCGCTGGGAAACCCCGTCGCATCCCAGGTCACCTCGTAGCTTCCCGGCTTCATCTCTTCGTTCACCAGCGATGCGACTTCTTGGCCGAGTAGATTGTAGATCTTCAAACCTACAAACCTCGAACTTGGAACCTGAAACTTGATCCTCGTGCTCGGGTTAAACGGGTTCGGGTAGTTCTGCTCCAGCGCAAACGCCGTTGGGACGTGACTCGAGACTTCCTTCACCGATGTCGTTGACTGGACGCTGCGGAACACCCCGTTCGAAGTGCCTGCGAAGATATATCCTGAAGAATTTGTCGCGACTACATTAACCGAGGAATACCCCAAGCCAGAGTTGATCGCTGTCCAGTTGCCGCCATTATTGGTCGACCGAAAAACGCCACCGGCAGCTGCGAAGACATTACCTGAAGAGTTGAAGGCAAAGGAACTGACCCCCGAAGAGCTTGGAAGGCCGCTGTCGATCCGTGCCCAAGTTCCTCCGTTATCGGTTGACAGATACACGGCTGGACTAGGGCCTCCTCGTGAGAGAAAGAGGTATCCTGCAGCATTTATCGCTAGTCGTGCCACCCCAGTTGGACTGCCCGGCAGAAGGGCCCAGGAGTCGCCATTGTTTGTCGAACGGAACACGCCGCTGGATGTTCCTGCGAAGATGTGGTCGCTCGAGCTGATGACGACTTCTCTGACATACCGATTCGTTAAGCCGGCATTGATGGAGTCCCACGATTCCCCGTTGTTTGTCGAGCGGTAGACGCCGGCACTCCATGTCCCTGCGAAGATGTGTCCTATCGAATTGATTGCGAGGGTTCCCACAGGTGGATCTGTCAACCTGATGTTGACCTGTGCCCAGTTGTCGCCATTATCGGTGGATCGGAAGACGCCATCGTACAAACCCGCGAAAATCTCGCCTGAGGAGTTAAACGCAAGTGAACTGGGGACATCCGGAAGAATCATCGTCCATACATCCCCACTGTCTGTGGACCGAAACAGACCCAAAACAACCGTATAGGTAAATCCATGCTCATAAACGCCTGCGAACAAATCGCCCGACGGACTGACGCCCAGAGACCCGACATTGACCGGTACTAACCCGTCGCTTGAGTAATTCCAATTCCTACCATCATCGGTCGAGCGAAAGACGCCGCCGAAATATGTGCCTGCAAAAATTCGTCCCTCAGAATCAGCTGCGAGAGCATAAACCTGTAGATGAGACAACCCGCTAGGCATCCATGTGTCCCCGTTATTGGTCGAGATGAAGATACCGTCGAAATATGTCCCTGCGAAGATGTGCCCGTTAGAAGCAACCGCAAGAGTTTTGACAGAGCGATAGCCACTCAAGCCGGTACTGACCTCCATCCAGTTGTCGCCATTATTTGTGGAGCGAAAGATGCTGCCATATGTCCCTGCAAAGATCGCATCGCCGGAATTAATGGCGAGAGCTTCCACAGTGCTATTTGTTAAGCCATTATTGACCTGTATCCAGTTGTTGCCATTATTGGTCGAACGAAAGACACCACCGCCATGTGTTCCTGCAAAGAGATTGCTGCCGGAAAGGGCAAGAGAGCTGACTTCAGTATTCGTCAAGCCTGTATTGACCGCAGTCCAGCTTGTGCCGTTGTTGGTCGAACGAAAGATACCCTCGCCAGATGTGCCTGCGAAGATCTGGCCGTCGGAACTGATCGCAAGGGCAATAACGTCGGAATTTGTCATGCCGGAGTCGATTTGTGTCCAAGTGTTACCATTTTCGGTCGAGCGGAACACGTTTCCACTGGCGCCCCCGACGAAGATGGAGCCGCTATGGGGATCAAGCGCAACGGCGAATAGCCAATGGTAAGACAAGCCAGTGTGAGTCCAGCTGTTCCCATTATCTGTCGAACGGAAGACGCCTCCATGTTCCCCGTGGTTAGCGGTTGCGGCGAATATGATATTGCCGGATCCAACTGAAAGTGAGTAGATGGTTCCACCGGAGGGTCCTGTAGTTTGTTGCCAGAAGTCAAATTGGGCGTAACCAGAAGTTGGCAAGAACCATGCCGCGAGCAAAAAAGCATAAGCAAGTTGTTTCATGGTGCATTCTCCTTTCGTCCTTGATCTTTTTGTACGAAAGATAAGGAAAGGAGGGGGCGGGGTACCTATCAACGGTGTACCAAAAGTGATAACGTATGTTACATTTTCAAGGGTGTTAGTCTTTTGAAAGGATTGGCTAAGAGAATTCAGCGGGGAACGGGAGAGAAAAGCGGGACTGCTGGCTTCTACATTGAACCAGGAAAGCGCGTATCATCCCTAGGAAAACTGACGTTAGGCGGACCTGTTCGGTACCGGCTGTCGCTTCACCTCACTTGGCGGGAATCCGAACTGCTCGTGGAAGCATTTCGTAAAGTAGGCAGGACTACTAAACCCAACCGTGTACGCCACCTCGGCGACCGTCGCGGCATCCCTTTTCAACAAATCCATCGCCCGGTGCAGCCGTAAGTAGCGGACGAAGTCCCTTGCAGATTGGTTGGTAAGCGCGGTCAACTTGCGGTGGAGCTGAACGCGGCTCATATTCATTTCGTTGCTAAATCGCTCCACGCTGAATTTTTCATCCCCCAGGTGTTGTTCGACGACGGCCATAGCCTTCTTCAAGAACGCATCATCCATCGATGTCACCGCAATCTCGCCGGGCTTCAGGATCATCGACTTCTCGAACTTTTCTCTCAGCTTTTTTCTCACCTCGATCAGGTTCCTCACTCTCACGAGCAGTTCTTTTGCGTCAAACGGCTTCACCAGGTAATCATCTGCGCCTGTCTCAAGCCCTTCCACCTTATTCTTAGTGCCTGCCTTGGCGGTGAGCAGAATAATCGGAATATGACTCGTCTTCTCATCCTGCTTCACTATGCGGCACAGCTCGTAGCCGTCCATCTTCGGCATCATCACATCGCTGATAATGAGGTCGGGGATCGCCTCAACGGCTGTCTTCACCCCTTCATCGCCATCCCGTGCTTCAAGAACCTTATAGGAGGGATCGAGATATTCTCTGATGAACGAGCGCACATCGATATTGTCTTCAACTACAAGAATGATGGACTTGTGTTCAGCAAATTCCTGTTCATCCTCAGTACCATCTGAAGGTCCCTCGGAGACCACAGAAGCCTCGAGTGCAGTTGTCTTTACCACATCTTCTGTTGGGAGTTGAATGATTTCGTCTTCTTTCAAGTGAGCACGGCCAAGTGGCAGTTGTATCTTAAATTCCGTTCCTTTGCCGATTTCGCTTTTCACGTTGATTGTCCCGTGGTGAACCTCGACAAGCTCTTTCACGAGCGCTAATCCGATTCCTGTTCCTTCCTGCACACGAGTTTGCGACCCATCCACCTGATAGAATCGGTCGAAGATGTTAGGAAGTTCGTCTTCTGGAATGCCGATGCCTGTGTCCCTCACCACACTCTCCGCGCAATTTCGAATTTCTATCATCACCATTCCACCTTCCGCGGTAAACTTAAACGCATTCGACAACAAATTGCTCAGAATTTTCTCCACCTTATCTCTGTCAAAATACAACTCAATCTCCTCACTCTCGGATTCGGTTCTTAAGTTGATGTTCTTGTTTGCAGCAACAGACTGGAACGATTGCGCAATACCTCTTGCGAAGGAAACAATGTTGCCGGGACTCGCTTGCAGCTTCATGCTGCCGGCTTCGAGCTTAGAGATATCGAGCAACTGGTTGATGAGGCGGAGCAGGCGGCGGGCGTTGCGCTGCATCATGCCGAGGTCTTTCTGCAAATCTTCGTCAAAGGCCTTTTCCATCCATTTCTCAATTGGGCCTAAGATCAGTGTCAGCGGTGTGCGGAACTCGTGCGAAATATTGGCAAAGAAGCGGGATTTGAGCTGGTCGAGTTCGCGCAGCTTCTCGGCTTCGACGCGTTCCAATTCCCTCTGGTGCTTCAGCTGTGTTTTCTTCTTTTCATAGCGGCGCAAGCTGTATAAAGCGACCAGTCCAATCACCGCGTAGAAGGCATACGCCCAGTCGGTGCGCCACCAGGGAGGGAAGACGTGCACGCTGAATCTATCGGTCCACAGCGGAATTCCTGAACTTGAGATAGAAATTGCCAGCTGGACGTCCGTGTTTGGCGGACAATCAGGGTTAATGTATAACCGATAATACCCAGATGTCGTTGCCCGCTCACCAGGAGGAATGTCACTATATGTCGGAGAGAAATCTGCAACCTCTGTCACGAAAGAATCCGCAGGTGTCAATGACGCTGAGACTGAAGGCGCGATCGCGGACGCTCCATGGTTGCGGAGGACCAGCTTTAACAAAAGCGTGTCACCCGGACGTGGTTTTGCGTTGTCGAGGAAATTCAGACTGTCATATCGAATTGGGCCGATTGTCGTAAAGACTCCCGCCTTTTGCATTTCAAAGCCAAGTGTCCGGCGTCGTTTCATGTTCATGCTGAGATCAACGAAATACAGCGCTTCTTCTTTTGCCCGCCAGGTGTTTGCATAGAGGCCGTCACTCGCAAGGCTGTCTCCATGCTCGCCATCGTCGAAGAGCTCCAGAGCCCCGACTTCTTTCCCAGGGCTTGCAGTTCCGCTACTCCAGGATGCATGTGCTGTTTTGATTTTTGCGAAAACGGATAGCGCCGTTCCCCTATTCACACGAACGGCTATTCTGACCGCACCTGTCATTGGAGTGGTATATAGAGGCGAGATATCGATCTTCATCCCTTTCGGAGAGACCGCATAGCCGATTCGTAATGTTGATCCGTAATCATTGCCGGTGTACCACATATGGTAAAAGGTGCCGTCAAAAAGGACGTCTCCCACGGATGCTGCCTCGCTGTCCCATGAACCGGAAGATCCGGGAGAGAGAACTGGATTTCGTTGGTCCTTCGTCCAGTGTATTCCGTCTGGAGAGGTTGCATATCCTGTTGACGACATGAAGATATTGAGGCCGCTTCTTGTGCCTGCATACCACATCTCGTAGGACTCCCCATCGAAAAGAACTACGGGTGTTTCCAGACCTCGATCATCCCAAGCACCCGAGCTTCCTGGAGAAAGCAGGGGGTTTCCACCAAACTTTGTCCAAGTGGTCTCATCGGTTGCTGTAGCATATCCAAGTTGAAATAACCTTTGGCGGTCATCAACTGCTGTGTACCACATCTTCAGTCCGTCGCGATTCTTAGAGTCCATCACGCGCGGCCAGCTTACGTGTCCACCATCCCACCCCGAGCTTCCCGACCTCAGTATAGGATTCCCCTGGTATTTCCTCCACAATCTTCCGTCAGCAGAAGTAGCGTAGCCAATATGATTTAACCCGTTATACCACATCTTGTATTGGGGGCCTGAGAAAATAACTTCAGCAAGCCACACATGATCTTCCTCCCACGATTCTGTCGGACTCAGAACCGGATTCATTGGCGACTTTTGCCAGGTTATACCATCGCGGGACGTTGCATATCCAATTCGCCAAGAATTACTGCCTCGTCGGCCGGTATACCACATTTGATAGAATGATCCTCGGCGGACGATTCTCGGAGCACCCAGACCCTGCGCATCCCATCTACCGGGCGATCCCACATCCAGCACCGGATTACCTTCGTACTTGAACCACTTGGTTTGCGC
>JACPSI010000059.1 GCA_016193365.1 Ignavibacteriales bacterium | reverse complement strand
GGCCCAGAAGAGCCCCAACTCGCTTACCGTCTCCACAAACTCATTAAACACCACAGGCCTCACAACGTATGCATTTATGCCAAGCTTGTAACTTTCAATGAGGTCCTTTCCTCAGGAAAAGAAGTTATAAAGCAATCCTTTAGAGTGGCTCGGAGGTGTTGAGTGAACAAAGCGGAAAATGCTACACAGCGGTGACTGAAGTGTTGAAACTCACAGCCTTCCCCGCAACCTGACCTTAAGAGAATCGATGCCCCTTGTATAGCGGTTTTTTTGCTATGACGTCGCATGAACCCTGCCCCCTAGGGATCGCATGTTGCACGTCTACGATGTTACGCGTGTATAGAAAGAAGTGTTATTGTGGCGGGAAAATCAATGCGGTAAAGTACGGTTTCTACGTTGTAGGTAATTTACCTACAACGCATCCGTAAATATTTTCCCAGCTTTCAGTTAGGCCGAAAGGTCGTTCAGGAGGGAGAATCAGTAATGAGAGCCGAGATTAACGCACATCAACAAAACCTTCTTTAATTGCAAAGCGGATCAGGTCGGCAACCCTCCGCATCCTGAGTTTCTTCATGATGCGCCATCTGTACGAGTCTACGGTTCTCACACTCAGGCGCATACGGTGAGCAATCTCTTTGCGCCCCAGGCCATAACCGAACAGCGAGACAATTCGTGTTTCGCGTTGCGTCAGCTGTTTGACATCCTGCCGTTTTATTTTACCTGATTGCTTGACGTAACTGTCGATAAAAATCTGGGAAACACTCGGGCTGAAAAATGTCTCGCCCTTGTAAATGCGTTCAATCGCACGCGCCAATTCTGCGGGAGATGTATCCTTGAGGAGGTAGCCCCAAGCACCGCAGCGAATAATCTCGAGGACGTATTCCTTGTTGTCGTGCATCGTGAGGATGACCACCTTGGATTTCTTCACTTCTTTTTTGAGGACCTTTGTGGCCTCCAGGCCATTCATGCCGGGAAGGCTGATGTCCATGAGGACAATATCGGGCTGGTGTTCTTTTGCAAGCTCGACCGCTTTCATTCCATCCGAAGCCTCCCCGACGATTTCGAAACGAGGATGCGTGGAAAGAGCGTTGCGCAACCCGGACAGGACAATGGGATGGTCGTCGACGAGGAGGATCCTGATTTGCTTTGGCTTTGACATTAGTTCGCCTGATTCTTCGTTAGCGTAATGAGCGGAATTTCAATGAGAAGGTGAACGCCTTCGTTGAGCGCCGTGCGGACATTCACGGAGCCGCCAAGCGTTGAGACCCGTTCTCGGATGCCGTCAAGACCGAACCCGCGAGCGCGCGAGCGCTGCCGGTACGCTGCGTGAGGGTCGAACCCCTTACCGTTGTCTTTGATGTTCACGACGAGGTGAGAATTCTTCTTTTGTATTTGCAGCGCGAGGCGTGTTGCCTGTGAATGCTGTTCCACGTTGTTGAGCGCCTCCTGGATAATGCGAAAGACCGACAATTCCACCTCGGGCACAAGCCGGCTCGAGAATCGTGAACTCTTGAGGCTCACTTTAATATGCGTGCGTGCGGAGAACTCCTCACACATGTTCCGGACGGCGGAAACAAGGCCCAGGTCGTCCAGTATGCTCGGCCGGAGGTTATGCGACACACGCCGCACTTCGTGGATGGATTGCTCAAGAAGTGTCCACGCGTCGGAGAGGTCTTTCCAAATTCTGCTTTTCTGAGATGTAATTTTTTCTCCTGCCGACTGAATGCGAAATTTTACAGTCGAAAGCATCTGTCCGATGCTGTCATGAAGCTCCCTCGCAATCCTCTTTCGCTCCAATTCCTGTGTTTCAATGACTTTGCGCGTCAACTCCTTCATTTTCTCCTCGGTCAGCTTCCGGACGGTAACATCCATGATGGAACCTTCATAACGACTGACCGCTCCGTCGCTCCCTCTCACAGCCTTGGCATTTGAGGACAGCCAGATTTTTGTTCCGTCCTTTTTGAAGGCTTCGTACTCAAATTCTCGAATCTCTCCTTTCTCTTCCAGCAACCTTAAAAATTCAGCACGACGCACTGGGTTCGCATACACTTGCCTTCCTATGTCCTGAACGAGGCTCATAAGCTCTTCAGGCGACTGGTATCCAAGAATTCGCGCCATCGCCGGGTTGACACTGATGTATCTTCCCGCGGCTGTGCTTTGAAAAATTCCTTCTACGGCATTCTGAAAAATACTTCGGTATTTTTCTTCGGCCGTTTTCAAAGCCTGCTCATGGACTTTTCGTTCTGTGATGTCCCGCGTAACGCTCAGGATCTGCATAACCCTTCCCTCCCGGTCACGGAGAGGGGTGGCATGGGTTTCCAGCCATCGCTTCGTCCCTTTCAGTCCAATAATTTCGAACTGCAGCATCCCGGTCTCACCCTCGAACACTCTCTTCGCCAGCTCTTCAAAAGATTTGCGATACTCGGGCGCGACGATGTCGATCACGGAGCCACCCTGCACCTGAGTCAAGGAATCTGCTTCGATCATGCTCAGTCCAGCCGGGTTCATCTCGACCAGGATGCATCCGGGCCCCATGATCTTCACACATTCAGGCTCGGATTCCAGTATGGTCCTTAAACGGCCTTCGCTTTCTCTTAATGCTTCTTCGGCTCTTTTTCGCTCTGTGATATCATACGACATCCCGAGGATACATTCCTTGCCGCGAAGCTCGATCATCTCGGCTGATGTGAGGATCATTCGCTCCTCGCCCGATTTCGTGCGGATTCTCGTTTCAAAGTTGTGCAAGGATCTTCTTTCGCGAAGAATCTCCACAGCTTTCGCCCTGGTGTCGTCAACCCACATCCCTAATTCTGTCGACTTTTTCCCGATCACTTCTTCTCTTTGATAACCCATTGTCCGCAGGTAGCTTTCGTTGACATCAATGAACGTCCCGTCCGACGGGTTCGAGAGTGTGATGAGCGCCGGGTTCGCATGAAAAGCCGTGGCAAATCGTTCTTCCGATTGTTTCAGTTGTTCTTCGGTTTTCTTCCGCTCCGCGATATCCGCCCTCAAGGCATTTGCCATGCGTTCGAGTTCTTCATTTTTTTTCAGCAGTTCATTCTTCGCCTGCTCAAGCTCGATATTCTTTTCCTCCAGCTTGACGACCAGCCTCTCGCTGTAGACCTTCATGACATCAAGTTCATCCAGCGAGTCCCGTTGGGACGGTTTGGCGGCCTGCTTCAGCACATCCTGGACGGCATCAACGACATCATCGACGGAACCGGACTTCTTGAGATAGATGTTGGCTCCGAACTCCATGCCGAGTTTTTCATCTGCCGGCGCGGTGTAGGTGCCGGTAAAAATGATGAAGGGCAGCCACTTGAGGCGTTCATCCTTGCGTATCTCATAGCACAGCCGGTAGCCGTCCATGTGCGGCATCAGGATGTCGGAAACGACAACGTCGACTTTCTCCCGATGCAGGATTTCCATGGCTTCAACGCCGTTGCCCGCCTGGATGGTTTGAAAACCCCGTTCCTGCAGCGCCAGGCTCAGGATTTCACGGGGCGTTTCCTCGTCATCGACGAGAAGGACTTTTGTTTGATCTTTCATGCTCATGTTGAATGTGAAAAACGTACTACCTGCTTGACTGAAAAGCAAGCCGGCATTGTTCTTGCATCTTACTCAAATTCCCGTACATTGGGTCGAAAATTTCTACGGAGGATGCAATGAACAAAGTGCTGGCCCTGGTACTCGCATGCATCAGTTTTTCTCTTTCACAAGGGCAAAAATCCGATTTCTTTCCATTGGGCACAGTAAACCCCTCTATCCCGACGCCGGAAGCTGTTCTTGGATATAGAATTGGAGAACGTTTTACCGATTATCGGAATCTTGAGCGCTATATGGAAAAACTCGCAGCATCAAGCGAGAGAGTCAAGCGGGTGGTTTATGGAGAAACGTACGAGCACCGCCCGCTGCAACTGATCATCATTAGCTCTTCGCAAAACCTCGCACGGCTGCAGGAAATTCGCACGGAAAATCTTCAACTCACCGACCCCCGTACCATCAAGTCCAGAGCAGTGGCAGACCGGATCGTCGGGACGAATCCTTCGATTGTGTGGCTTTCGTATGGCGTCCACGGCAATGAAGCCTCTTCTCCAGAAGCTGCGATCGCGACCGCGTATCAGTTATGTGCCGGGACAGACCCTCGCACGCAAGCCATTCTTGATAACGTCGTTACCATCATAGATCCATCCGAAAATCCCGATGGCCGTGAGCGTTATGTCCGTTGGGTGAATGGCGCAACTTCCTTTCCTCCCAATGCCGCGCCCGGAGCCTATGAACATCGCGAGCCATGGCCGGGAGGTCGGACCAACCATTACTATTTCGACCTCAACAGGGACTGGGCCTGGCAAACGCAGCAGGAAACTCAGGCTCGGATAAAAATCTACCGCGAGTGGATGCCGCACGTTCATGTCGATTTTCATGAAATGGGGTACAACAGCACATACTTTTTCTTTCCTGCCGCGCCGCCTTTCCACGAGGCGTTGCCGACGGAAGCAAAGAAATGGGGAGAAATCTACGGCAAAGGAAACGCCGAGGCATTCGACAAAGACGGTATTCCTTATTTTGTCGGAGAAGTTTTCGACATGTTTCATCCAGGCTATGGGGATTCGTGGCCTACGTTCAACGGGGCGATCGGCATGACGTATGAACAAGCCGGCGGTGCCGGGCTTTTAATCAAAAGGTCTAACGGTCAGATTCTCTCACTTCGAGATAGAGCGAGAAATCATTTCACCACCGGCATAGCCACTCTTGAAACAACTGTCAAACACAAGAAAGAACGAATTCAGGATTTCTTAAGATTTTGGCAAACAGGCACAGAGGCAGCTGGACGCGTGAAAGGATACGTTGTTTCTCAAGGTACAGATCCGCGCCGAGCAGGCCGTTTGACTTCCATCTTGATGGCGCAAGGCATCGAGGTTCACCAACTCCAGGAACAGGCACAACTCGATGTTCAACGGTTTTATTCAAAAAGGGGTTCACGGGAAAGCTTCGCAAGGGGCACATTCTACGTTTCCCTCTCACAGCCACAGAGCCGCCTTGCCAGAGCACTCCTGGAACCACATGCGGCCGTCAAGGACACGTTCTTTTATGATGTCTCGGCGTGGTCGTTACCGATTGCGTACGGCCTGGATGCCTACTCTGCAGAATCGCCGCTTCCCCCAACGGCCAAAAAGCTCACAGAGGTTCCGCAAGTTGCCGGCTCTGTCAAAGGTGGAGCGGCTCAAGTCGCTTATCTGATTCCGTGGGATCGTCATGACGCCATGCGATTGACATGGCAATTGCTGGAAAGAAGCTACACTCTACATTACGCAACACGCCAATTTGAAACGATGCAGCGAAGTTTTGGGGCGGGCACTGTCATTGCTTTTGTTTCGCAGAACAACGACTCCTTGCATGCGGATATTCAACAGCTTGCTTCCACTTTTGGAGTTGAAGTCTTCAGCACCAACACCGGGTTAACAGAAAAAGGGATCTCCCTCGGGTCGCGCCGTGTGATGCCGATAAAAAAAACAAGCATCGCGGTTCTTACAGATTCTCCCGTGTTCTCCAATAACTTTGGTCAGTTGTGGTTCCTTTTTGAACGAGAGTTCAAGATTCCTTTTACGGCGATTCGCGCCACAGACGTGAAAACTTTTGAGTTGGATACGTACGGCATCATCATCATACCGAGCGGTGGTGATTATGGCTCCGCGATCGACAGCGCGGCAGTAGACAAATTACGTCGTTGGGTTCAACAGGGCGGTACGCTTATTGGCATTGATGAAGGCGCACGATTCCTGGCAAAAAGCAGGCCAGGGTTGACGGCAGCGGTGCTACAGACTGACAAGAAGGAAGACGACAAATCGAAGGAAGAGAAAGATCGGGAAAAAGCGAAAAAAGAACTTACCAAAAGGCAGACGCTGTTTGAAAAACAGGAAACTCAACGACTGGATAATATTCCAGGGACGATCTTCCGAGCTCTCATCGACACAACACATCCGATAGGTTTTGGCATGCCGCATGAGATGTTCGTTTTCAAGGGGAATGGAACTCCCGTGGAATTATCCGAGAACGGTCATACTGTAGCGCGTTTTTCCAAAGACACAACGGAGGTCAGCGGCTATGCATTCCCCGAAAAAGCGCGAAAGACTGCCGAAACCACCTACATTCAGGATTTTCGAATTGGCCGGGGACATGCGATCCTTTTTACAGAAGATGTGGCCTTTAGAATGTTCTGGATCGGCCTCAACAAGCTTCTGATGAATGCCATGCTCTTTGTTCCGGAGCCCTGACACGGACTTCAGAAGTTTTTCTCGTTTTTTCAAGAACTTCGGAAGTCTAACCTTGCCAATGAATCGGAGCCAACAGACGGAATTTTCGTTGACTCGCAAGCGTTTTTTGCCTATATTTTAAGCCCAATTCTTTTGAATTGGGCTTTTTGTTTGCGCAAGGAAACGCTTGGTTTCGATGGGGTGTAGCCAAGTGGTAAGGCAACGGCCTTTGGAGCCGTCATTCCCAGGTTCGAATCCTGGCACCCCAGCCCACTGACGTCGCTGAATTTCTTCTCCAACGCCCAGATGAGCGAAATAAAAATCTTTTCCGGACGGGCGAACCGTCCCCTTGCGGAGAAAATCTGCAGGGTAGCCGGCGTTCGTCTGGGCCATGTGGATATCGTCAATTTCAGCGACGGCGAAATTTGGGCGAAGTATAGCGAGAATATCCGCGGTGCCGATGTTTTCATTATCCAATCCACACAACCGCCGGCGGATAATCTCATGGAGCTCCTGATCCTTCTGGACGCGGCCAAGCGCGCCTCGGCAAACAGGGTGACGGCGGTCATCCCGTATTTTGGATATGCACGGCAGGACCGTAAAGACCAGCCGCGTGTTTCGATCACGGCCAAGCTTGTTGCAAACCTGATTACGGGGTCTGGAGCCGATAGAGTTATTACCATGGATTTGCACGCGCCGCAAATCCAGGGATTCTTTGACATTCCGTTGGACCATTTGTATTCCTCGGCGGTGCTCGTAGACCACTTTAGAAAGAAGAAGGTGTCAAACCTTGCCGTCGCTTCGCCCGATGTCGGGGGAATCAAGATGGCACGCTCGTACGCCAAACGCCTTGAAGCCGATTTGATTCTCATTGACAAACGCCGGCCGAAGGCAAACGAGGCCGAGGTCATGAACATCATCGGCAATGTCAAAGGCAAGAACATTCTTATTGTTGACGACCTGATCGACACTGCCGGGACGTTTGTGAACGCAGCGAAAGCGATCGAAGACGCCGGTGCGAAGGAAATTTACGGAGCCTGCACACACCCGATCCTTTCCGGAAGAGCGTATGAGAGGATCAACAAGTCCAGTGTCCATTCACTGGTTGTCACGGATACTCTCCCGCTCAGGGAGAAATCCTCAAAGATTGAAGTACAGACTTCGGCCCGGTTGTTTGCCGAAGCTATCATCAGAACCCATAAACACCAGTCCATCAGCTCGCTGTTCGATGTTGACAAAGACAAGATGTAGAAACGAGGAGAAGAACGATGTCTGAAATTACGATTGCGGCAGAAATTCGCCAAGAGCTTGGCAAAAGGGCAAAATCGCTGCGGCGTTCCGGGAAAGTTCCGGGGATTTATTACGGCCATGGCCAGCAGAATATCCCGGTGACGATGGCGGAGCTCTCCCTGCAGCCTCTTTACAAAACGACGGCAACACACGTCATTAACCTGAAGCTCGACGACGGCTCATCGCACACATGCATCCTCCGTGATGTTCAATTCGACCCTGTGACAGAGCGGCCGCTTCATTTTGACCTCTTTGGCCTGAACGAAAAAGAAGAGCTCACGATTGAAATCCCTGTACGAGTGAAAGGAACACCGAAGGGCGTGAAAGACGGAGGGATTCTTCAGCATGTGATGCACCGGATGAAGGTTTCCTGTTTGCCGAAAAACATCCCCGACCACATCGAAATCGATGTGACGAACCTGGAGATCAACCGCTCCATTCACGTCAATGAAGTGAGCGTGCCGAATGTGAAGATTCTGGAAAGCGAAAAGGGCACAGTGGTGGCAGTAGTTCCCCCCACGATTGAAAAAGCTCCTGAAGTGGTTGCCGCCGAGGCAGCGGTTGCACCGACAGAGCCGGAAGTCATCGCGCGAGGCAAGAAACCTGAAGAAGGCGAAGAAGGCGCGGAAAAAGCTCCAGAAAAAGCCGGCGCCGAGAAAGCCCCTGCGGAGAAAAAAGCTGCTCCCGAGAAAAAGCCCCCGGCAGAAAAAAAGGCCGAGAAAAAGTAAACCTGTGAATGTTCTTTATCGTTGGGTTGGGAAATCCGGGCAACGACTACATCCATACCCGGCATAACCTCGGTTTCGACGTTGTAGACAAAGTTGTGGACGAATGGAAGCTACGGTGGAAAGAGGGCAAGGGAGAGTACGTCTTTGCTGTCGGTTCTTTGAAGGATGTTGAATTCGGCTTGGCCAAGCCGCTGACGTACATGAACAACAGCGGCGATGCAGTTGCGGATATCGTGGGCCGCTTTGAAGTGCCTCTCGCGCAACTCCTCGTCGTGTGCGACGATTTCCAGCTTCCTCTTGGCGTTCTGAGATTGCGCCCCGGCGGTAGCGACGGCGGACACAACGGCTTGTACTCGATTATTTATCAGCTTCAGTCGGACCAGTTTCCACGGCTGCGTTGCGGTATCGGTTCGTTAACAATGCCCACCGACAAAAATCTTATGGCCGGCTTCGTGTTGGAACAGTTTTCCAAAGAGGAATTACCCCTGGCAAAACAAATGGTGGAACGAGCACGGGAAGCCTCTCTAAGCTTCATTGAGCAAGGCATTGACAGGACAATGAACATGTTCAATCAAACAACCTTGAATTCTAAAAAGTGAGTTCTTCTAAATCTACAATCAGCAATCCTAAATCCTAACCCCTGCTCCAGGCAATGACTTGGGGCCAGTGAATCACCAGACCAAAGGGAAAACACATCATGCAAGAAATAAAAAAGATCTACGAGACGACGTTCATCGTCAACGCCAGCCTCGACGACGCGCAGATTGACAGCGTCATCGAGAAAGCGAAAGAGGCGATAGCAAAAAACGGCGGGGAGATTCGCGACCTGGCCAAATGGGGGCGGAAGCGGTTCACGTTCCCAATCAAGAAAAAGAACAACGGTTTTTACGTTGTTTTCGAGTTTACAGGACCTGGAGATACTGTTTCCAAACTCGAACGCCATTATCAGCTCGACGAGAACATTCTCAGATACCTGACAATCCTACTGGACAAAAAGGCTCTCCAGGCTCGTGTTGCACCCAGCGAGCTCGTGAAACAGGCTGCCGAAACACCAGGCGGCCCCTCCCCTTCGGCGGGAAGAAGAGAGTCAACCAGGGTTGAAGAACCTGCGGCTGCGACGCCGGCACTGAAAGAAAGCGAGAAGAAATAATGAGAAATAAACCTTTGCGTAGGCCCATGACACGAACCGGTCCGTCGTCAAGGAACCTTCAACAGCAACGCAAGAAAAGAACCTGCCGTTTTTGTGACAACAAGGACATTTACATTGATTACAAGAACGAAAAACGGCTCCAGCGTTTTGTTTCGGAGCAAGGACGCATAATTCCCAAACGCATCACGGGGACGTGTTCAAGACACCAGCGGCAGCTTGTCACAGCCATCAAACGAGCCCGCCACCTTGCACTCATCCCGTTTGTTTCGGACGCAGTGAGCTAAGAAAGAAGCGACGCATCACCGGTCGTTCGGGCGGGTCTGCTCTAATACCAAGGAGAAAACATGAAAGTCATTTTACGCAAAGATATCGAACAACTCGGGCAGATGGGACAAGTTGTTGACGTAAAGAACGGCTATGCCCGCAACTATCTCTTCCCGAGAAATATCGCATATCCAGCAACACCGAGTTCGTTGAAGATGCTGGAAGAAGAAAAAAAGCAGCACGTCAAGAAAGCTGACAAGGAGAAGAAAGCCTCCGAGACACTCGCGGCCCAACTGGAGAAAGTTTCGTTGACTGTAAAAATGAAAGTCGGCGAGGATGACAAACTGTTCGGGTCTGTGACGTCCCAGCTGATTTCCGACGGCCTGAAGGAAAAAGGAATCTCGTTGGATAAGAGACAAATCGAGCTCGACGATTCGATCAAGGCGCTCGGCGTGTACGACGTGAACGTGAAATTATCCGGCGGTGTCTCGGCAAAAGTCAAGGTGTGGGTTGTGAGAGAGTGAAGTAAGTTGCGTGTTCAAAGCAGAAAGGCGTCGATTGAAAAGTCGATGCCTTTTTTTGTTGAGACGGAGTCCAGCATAATCGCAATAAGATGGACTCCACCTCTGGTGAGAAAGCTCATACGGTGGAGCCCATCGACATGGATTCCTTTCGTTGACATTTCCGACAAAAAATGCGTACATTTGTTGGTCATCTTTCGTATTGTATTGCACGCTTTTCTGAAGGAATCCCAACCACATGGCTGAAAAAACTACTCAAAAACTCGATGAAGTAACGATACGTTTTGCCGGCGATTCCGGCGACGGCATGCAACTCACCGGAACGCAGTTCACCAACACGACGGCAATTCTCGGCAACGACCTTAGCACCCTTCCCGATTATCCGGCTGAAATCCGCGCACCGCAAGGAACCCTCTTCGGCGTCAGCGGCTTCCAGATTCATTTTGGAAGCACGGAAATCAACACACCGGGCGACGCCTGCGATGTGCTTGTCGCAATGAACGCTGCCGCCTTAAAGGTGAACCTTCGGAGCCTCGTCGACGGCGGGGCCATCATTGTCAACACCGAGGGCTTCAACGACAGAAACCTGAAACTCGCCGGCTACCAATCCAACCCGCTCAAAGACAGCTCGCTTTCGAAATACCAGGTGTTCGAAGTCGACATCAGCAAGCTCACGGCCTTAGCGTTGCAGGATTTGAACTTGTCCAGCAAAATTGCCGACCGATCCAAGAATTTCTTCGCACTCGGAATGATGTACTGGATGTACAATCGCCCCGTTGAACCGACGGTCAAGTGGATACAGTCAAAATTCTCCAGTAAACCGGAGATCATGGAGGCGAATACCCGCGTCTTAAAGGCGGGATGGAGCTACGGTGAAACAACCGAGATTTTCAAGGTTCGTTACCAGGTTGCTGCGGCCAAACTGCCTCCCGGTAGGTATCGAAACATCACGGGGAACCAGGCAGCAGCCTGGGGATTGATGGCAGCGGCGAAGAAGGCAAAACTCGAGCTTTTTCTGGGAAGCTATCCCATCACGCCTGCGAGCGATATTCTGCACGAACTTTCGATGTATAAACATTTTGGTGTGAAAACGTTTCAAGCAGAGGATGAAATTGCTGGAATTACGTCTGCTTTGGGGGCTTCATTTGCAGGCGCCCTCGGCGTGACGACAACAAGCGGGCCCGGGGTTGCATTAAAAACAGAAGCTCTTGGTCTTGCAGTCATGGTGGAACTCCCCATCGTCGTTTGCAATATCCAACGGGGCGGTCCCAGCACAGGCCTGCCTACGAAAACCGAGCAGGCAGACTTGTTACAAGCTTTGTATGGCCGTAACGGAGAAGCGCCGATTCCAGTTATTGCCTCATCCACACCGGCAGATTGTTTCGACGTTGCTTTCGAAGCGTGTCGCATCGCCCTCAAGTACATGACGCCCGTGATGTTTCTCTCCGATGGGTATCTCGGAAACGGATCAGAACCATGGCTTATACCGGATTTTAACAAGCTGCCGGATATCTCGCCGAAGTTCCGCACTGAGAAAGACGGATTCTTACCTTATTTGCGTGACGAAGCTACGTTGTCGAGGCCGTGGGCTATACCTGGAACTCCGGGACTCGAACATCGCATCGGTGGGTTGGAGAAGCAGCACCTGACCGGCAACGTGAATTACGAACCGCAAAACCACGAGTTCATGGTCAAACTCCGGACGGAAAAAATCGAGCGCATCGCAAACGAAATTCCTCCGGCAGAAGTGGAAGGTGACAAGAAGGGCGACGTGCTCGTCGTTGGATGGGGAAGCACGTATGGCGCGATCAAGACAGCCGTGGAGCGGCACCGTCAAAAAGGAAATTCCGTCGCTCATCTCCACCTGAAATATCTCAACCCGCTGCCAAAAAACGTCGGCGAGATTCTGTATAACTTCAAGCATGTACTCGTACCAGAAATGAACCTGGGACAGCTTATCAAGGTGCTCCGCGCAAAATATCTTGTCCCGGCAATCGGCTTGAACAAAGTCCAGGGCCTTCCCTTTATGGCCGTCGAAATCGAAAAGAAAATTGACGAAATATTGAAAGGCTAACCATGAGCACACTCGTTGACGATTTACTGAATCAGACAAGAACGGCCGAACAGGCAAAATACACCTCGAAGGATTTTCAAAGCGATCAGGACGTGCGTTGGTGCCCCGGCTGCGGCGACTATTCGATTCTTGCGCAGACGCAGCGCGTGATGCCCGACCTCGGGATTCCCAAGCACAAGGTCGTGTTTGTTTCGGGCATCGGTTGCTCGAGTCGTTTTCCGTATTACATGGATACATACGGCTTCCACAGCATTCACGGAAGAGCGACGGCTATCGCCTCCGGCATCAAAATGGCCCGGCCGGACCTTTCGGTGTGGGTGGTGACAGGAGACGGAGACGGCATGAGCATCGGTGGCAATCATCTTATTCACCTGTTGCGCCGCAATCTGAACATCAAAGTTTTGCTCTTTAATAACCAGATCTACGGACTGACAAAGGGTCAATACTCGCCGACGTCAGAATTGGGCAAAGTGACAAAATCCACTCCGTACGGTTCTATTGATTATCCTTTCAACCCTGCCTCCCTCGCCCTTGGTGCAAGTTCCACGTTTGTCGCGCGTACAATGGACCGTGACCCCAAACACCTCCAAGCCATCCTCAAACGTGCCGCCGACCACCGCGGAACAGCATTCGTTGAAGTGTACCAGAACTGTAACGTTTTCAACGACGGTGCTTTTTTCCAGTTTACGGAAAAGGAATCGAAAGATGATAACGTCGTTTTCCTCGAAGACGGTAAACCGCTGGTGTTTGGCAAAGAGCGCGACAAAGGTATTCGTCTGAACGGCTTCTCGCCAGAAGTTGTGTCGCTCAAGGACGGCAAGTGGTCGGTCAACGACCTTCTCGTTCACAACGAAAAGGATACTACGCTCTCGTTTATCCTGGCAGATATGACGTACAAGCCGAGCCTGCCCCGACCGGTTGGTATTTTTCTCGCTATCAACAGGCCGACGTATGAAGAAGAGATGACGCGGCAAATCAGCTTTGCAAAGGAAAAACGCGGTGAAGGCGATATGTCGAAACTGTTGAACTCCGGAGAAACCTGGGTTATCAACTGATGTCTTTCAAATCTCCGAAAAGGTGTGACGGCCTTGAAGTCACACCTTTTTTGTTTTTTCCCTTTGTCGTCTCCAAACCATGTTCCTCACCTGAACGATTGCCCGATTGAATAAGGAATTCGAGACATTCCGAGCCGTTGTTGCGAAAAAGAAAAAATTCGTGCTGACAACCCATGTCAATCCGGACGGCGACGGCATTGGGAGTGAGCTGGCCATCGCTTTTTTTCTCAAAAGCCGTGGGAAAGATGTCGCAATTATCAACCACAGTTCTACGCCGTCAAACTACCTATTTCTCGACACACAAGGACTGGTTGAAACGTTCGATGCCGCCAATCACACTCCCATTCTATCCCGTGCGGAGGCCATTATCGTGCTTGACACCAACCACCCGGACCGCCTGGTGAGCATAAAGGAACCGGTTCTCCAGAGTAAGGCGTACAAAATCTGCATTGACCATCACCTCGACCCGGCGGATTTTGCCGACCTCTACATCATTGACGAACCTTCGACGGCGACGGGAGAAATCGTGTACCGGCTCCTGAATTTTCTTGACCCGCGATCCATAACGAAGGAAATCGCAGGGTTCCTTTATACTGCGATCATGACGGACACGGGTTCATTCCGTTACCCCAAAACCGATTCCGAGGTGCACACCATTATCGCCCGGCTGGTTGAGATCGGCGCCGACCCCGTGGAGATCTACGAGAATGTCTACGAAAAAGGGAGCGCGGGACGGTTGAAGCTTCTTGGAGATGCGCTCGCCAACCTGCAGGTCGTCCACGGGGGAAAAGTCGCCTACCTTGTGATTACACGTAAAATGCTCTCGGAAACCGGAACCACGGAAGTTGACACGGACGCATTCGTCCCCTACACGCTGAGCATCGACGGCGTCAAAATCGGGATGATGTTCACCGAGCTTGGGCAAGGGTTGAAGATAAACTTCCGCTCAAAAGGCGACATAGCCATCAATGAGCTTGCAAAGGAATTTGGCGGCAATGGGCACAAGAACGCGGCCGGTGCTCGAGTCCATGATGCCCAGCTTTCGGATATTCTTCCGAAAGTCCTTGAACGCTGTCAATCGTACGCCCGTTAAAGGGAAACCATGAAACTTTCTTTCCAGAAATCTTCCGTCGACAAAATCTCTGCCGATCTCATTACCGTTTTTCTCCACCAAGACCCGACAGCCTTCAAGCAGGAAACAAACACCCTTGTAAAGGTTCTCAGAATTTCTCCCGCTCTTGAAGCCGGCGATTTTGCCGGCAAAAAGAAAGATTCTGCTATGGTGTATCTTGAGTCGGGCGCAAAGACAAAGCGGGTTCTTCTCGTTGGACTGGGGGAGAAAAAGGAAGTAACGCTCGAGCGATACAGGCGCGCTGCCGCTTTCGCCGCAAAACGCGCACACAAGCTGAAGGCAAAAACCGTAGCCCTCTTCCTGCCTTCACTCCTCCACAAACCCCATGACTCCATTGTGGCGTTCGCGGAAGGCGCGTTTCTTTCCCTCTATCAATTCGACAAGTATCTTTCAAAAGACAAGGACGAAAACAGGAAGGTTGAAGAGATTATTCTCGCTTCGGACGACGCCAAGGTTTCTGCTGCGGCGAAGGAAGCCCTGAGGTACGCGCAAGTTGTGTGTGAAGCGACCTCCCTTGCGCGCGATTTGGCTAATGCACCGGCCAACGAGATATATCCTGAAACGCTCGCCAAAGCCGCACAGGATTCAGCTCAACGGTCTGGATACAAGGCAACTGTTTTGGACGAACGCAAAATCAAGGAACTCGGCATGGGCGGTGTGATCGGTGTTTGTCAGGGAAGCGCGAGGCCCCCGCGATTCATTATTCTCGAGTATGGCCCAGCCTCAAAGAAGCCCGTTGTGCTCGTTGGCAAAGGTGTCACGTTTGATACCGGCGGGATCTCCATCAAGCCGTCCGCGAACATGGCGGAGATGAAAATGGATATGTCCGGCGCCGCCGCGGTGATCGGCGCTTTCGAGGCCGTCGCCAGGCTGAAACTCCCAGTACATCTCATCGGCCTGATCCCGGCAGTCGAAAACATGCCGAGCGGCAGTGCTGTGCGGCCCGGCGATATTCTTCGACACTTCAACGGAAAGACGTCTGAAGTCGACAACACGGACGCGGAAGGCCGCCTCATTCTGGCCGACGCTCTCGCCTACGCTGAGAAATACAAACCTGCTGCCGTCATCGACCTCGCGACACTGACCGGCGCCGTTGTTGTTGCGCTTGGCCATGTGGCCACTGGAATGATGGGAAATGATGAAGACCTTATGAAGAAACTCAAAGCATCAGGAGAACAGACGTACGAACGAGTATGGCAGCTCCCACTGTTTGAAGAGTACGAAAAGCTCATCAAGAGCGACGTTGCCGACGTCAAAAATGTCGGAGGACGATGGGCTGGATCCATTACCGCGGCGTTGTTCCTGAAAAAGTTCACCGGAACGTACAACTGGGCGCACCTCGACATCGCTGGAACGGCGATCCTTGAAGAGGCGCAAGAGTACATTCCCAAAGGTGGTTCAGGAGTTGGCGTACGATTGCTGACGAATTTCCTGAAAAGCTGGAAATAGCCCTTTCCTTGCCTTTCCCTGCCTTTCTTCCTATTTTTCATTTTAGTGACGACAGTATTCAAGACAGTCGAGTCGGAGTTACGTTCTCTCATCAAGGGAGATTGCCTCTTTGACGCAAAAACTCGGAAACAGTATAGCCGTGCCGCGAGCTGGTATGCCATTCTCCCCGTCGGCGTCGTTTTCCCCAGGGGCGAGCGTGATGTTCAAAAAGCAATACAGTTCTGCGCCGAAAACAACATATCGGTGATTCCCCGCGGCGGTGGAACGGGCCTGGCGGGACAAGCCGTTGGCATGGGAATTGTGCTGGATTTCAGCCGATACATGAATTCAACAAGAGCGGTCACGCCAACGTCTGCAGATGTGGAGCCTGGAATTGTCCTCGACGAGCTTAATCAACAGTTGCGTGAAAGGGACGTCCATTTCCCTGTTGATCCCGTGAGTGGAAAACTTTGCACCATCGGCGGAATGATTTCAACGAATGCAGCCGGACCGCATGGAGTAAAGTACGGATCAACCAAAGACCATGTTGAATCTTTGCGCATAGTTTTCGCGGACGGCAACATCGCCGATGTGACCGACGAAGCCGGCTCCAACAGCCATCAGCAAAGCGAAAAACTTTCAGGAATGCGCAGTCAGATTGAGGCGTTGCTTCTGCCGCACAGGGAACACATCCTCCGGAGATTTCCCAATGTGACAAAGAATTCTTCAGGATATAACTTGAAAGACGCCGTGAGCGGCAAATCTCTCGACCTTCGAAAACTCCTTGTCGGATCTGAAGGAACTCTCGCCGTTATCGTCGGGGCAAGACTGCGGCTTTCACGGCTCCCCAAAGCACGCATCGGGGCGGTGGCTTATTTTTCCGATTATGCCCTTACTGTGCAAGCCACGCTTCGAGCGCTAGAGTTGCTTCCGTGTGCGATCGAGATCATGGACAAAACGTATTTCCTTCTTGGCCGGGGTTTTTCACCCTCTACCGATTCTCTTATCGATTCTGATGCGACGACAATGTTGTATTTCGAATTCGAGGGCGAGTCAAACGAAGAATTGCACGAATGTACAGCGCGGTTAGCAGAATCCCTTAAACCCTACCATCCCATCCGGCTGACTGTTTTGAAGGACAAAGACGAACAACGCGACCTCCTTGAATTGAGAGAAGCAGTGAGCAAGAGAATGAACCTTGAAGAGACGTTCGGGAAATCGAGTTTTATCGAAGATGTCGCCGTTCCCGTCGTGACCATGCCCGAGTATATTTCGCGACTTTCAGAAATTCTCAAAAGATACGGAATCGAATTTTCAATTTACGGCCACGCGGGGTCTGGAAATATCCATTGCGGCACGTTCGTCGACCTGAGAAACCGCAGACAGTATCATTCGATCGACCTTGTCGCGACAGAAGTCGCCGAAGTAGTTGCTTCGCTTGGCGGGACTCTTTCGGGCGAGCATGGCGACGGGTTTGTGCGTACGCCATTCTTGGAGAGGATGTACGGCCCCGAAGTATACGGATTGTTCAAATATGTGAAAGAACTTTTCGACCCGCAGAACATTCTCAATCCAGGTAAGATTGTAGGCCCTCAACATACATCCATACTCCATGATATCAGTTTTGCGTAATACGTTCCTGCTAACGCTCCTGCTTGTTGCGAGATTGAGCGGACAGTCTCAGGAACCGGCCCAGGATCAGTTTCCGAGAGACCGGAACGTGTTCTTTGAGGCTGTCCCGATATTCGGCGAAGACACGTCGAAAGCGTATGTGGCGTTTCACTACCGCATCAACAAAAACTTTTTCGTCTTCATAAAAAAATCCGGAAATTCTCCGCAGGAGGAGTATGCCGCGCGCGGCGAGCTCATCGTGGAGCTCTTGAACGCGCAGGGCGTATCCGTCGGGAGAGAAATAAGGACGATCAACCTCACGCGCTCCACACTCCCCGACCCCGCCGAACCGCCGTCCGACATCCAGGGTGCGATGCTTTTTACCGTTCCCGATGGCACCTTGAGTATTGTGTTCGAGGTCGACGACAAAGAATCCGGAAGGTCGTTTGTCGAAAAAAAACAAACTGTTGCCACTCGAAGGCCAGTTCTGAAACCGCTGGAAACATCAATTCCTTTTCTTGTGAGCCTGGTGCATTACGGGAACACGTCCACGGAGTTTGAAGCGGTCAATCGCGGGCTTGAGGTCGTCTACGGAACGAAATGCGGATACCTTCTCCAGATTTATGTGCCTGCGCAGCAAAAGGACCTGACAATTCACTGGACACTCGAAGGACGAAGAGACGAACGGTTTCAGGAGAAACAGGAGCTGAACGGCGGGGATTTCACGCTTTTTCCGGGAATCCCAAAGCTGAAGACCGGGGAGACCCGGATTGTGTACGAAACTGCTCTCTCAACAGATGGCTGGAAAATAGTATATGTGCCTCTGCCGGTCGAAGGCCTTGAAACAGGATTCTATCTGGTCGAGTTTACCCTCGCATTGGGAGAGCTCAAGACGACATTGAAACGGAGTTTTCGTGTTTACTGGCCCAACAAGCCGTTTTCCCTCGCTGCGTTTGAAATCGCGGTGGATGCACTCCGGCTTATTGCGAAAGAAGAAGAGGTGGATGAAATGTACGGTTTCACCTCCTATCGCGGATATCAGAAATTCCGCGATTTTTGGCGAAAGCGCGACCCGGACACCACGACGGCGTACAACGAGGTGATGGCCGAGTACTACCGCAGGGTTGACGAGGCATTGCGACGATACTCCTCTCCAAAAGAGAATGACGGATACAAAACCGACCGCGGCCGGATCTTTGTCCTGTACGGTTCCCCGACGACAACGGAACGCACTCTCCCCCCCAACAGTACGCCGACAGAGACCTGGACGTATCAGAGCCTCAGGCGCAGATTTATCTTTCATGACCCTGTGAGAAACGGAAACTACGTCCTGCGACAAACCGAATCTTTTTGAAACCGCGTGTTGCAATAACGATCGGCGACTTCAACGGCATCGGCCCCGAAGTCGCTCTGAAAACGGCTACCTCTCCCGTCGTAAGAAAGCTGTGCGTGCCTATTCTTGTTGGGCCGCTGAATGTTCTCGAACATACGCAAAAGTCCTTGCGGATCCGGGGAAAGCTGGCCAAAACATCTCTTTCCGTTATTTCCAATTCCTCCGTGCCGGTGTATGATGTGGGCGACGGGATCTGGGCGGATGTCCAGTGGGGAAAACCAACCAAAGCATCCGGACGATCCGCCGGAACGGCAATCGAACATGCCGTCGATCTTAGCACTAAAAAAAAGGTTGACGCGTTAGTAACGGCTCCCGCTTCAAAGGAAGCGCTCAACCTTGCGGGGTACAATTTCCCCGGCCAGACGGAAATGATTGCCCTCCTCAGCAGGTCCAGGCATGTTGCCATGATGCTTATCGCCGAAACGATGAGAATCGGGTTGGTGACGACGCACGTTTCCCTTCGCGCGGTGGCGGAAAACATTACAAAAGAGAAGATCGTCGAAAAGGTTTCCGTGGTTCATGAGGCGCTGCAAAAGAATTTTCGGATAAAGAATCCTTCGATTGCCGTCCTTGCCTTAAACCCTCACGCAGGAGATAAAGGCGTTATCGGCACGGAAGACGACGACCTCGTCAGTCCCGCCGTCGCTGAGCTGAAGTCCAACAACATTGACGCCCATGGCCCATTTCCAGCTGATGCCTTCTTCGGTAAGCGGTCGCACGTGAAATATGATGCAGTCATGGCGATGTATCACGACCAGGGACTGATCCCTCTTAAATTGAGCTCATTCGGGAAAGGCGTAAACTTTTCAGCAGGACTGAACATCATCCGGACCTCGCCCGACCATGGAACGGCGTACGACATCGCTGGAAAAGGAAAAGCAAATATCTCGAGCATGATCGAAGCCGTCAAACTTGCAGTGCGTTTTATCCGCTGAACGCATGATTGAACTCGAAAATGTCGTCGTAACGTTTGACGGCCAACGTGTGCTGGATGGGGTAAACTTTGCGATGAAGAGCGGAGAGTTTGTCTACCTCGTCGGCCAGACAGGCGCAGGAAAAAGCTCATTGCTCCGTCTGATGTATTTCGACCTCAAGCCCGCAAGCGGGCGCGTACAGGTTGCCGAGCACGATACATTCGGTGTGCGGAAGAGAGAGATCCCGTATCTGCGGAGAAAAATCGGCGTCGTGTTTCAGGATTTCAAACTTCTCGAAGACCGGACCGTCTACGAGAACGTTGCTTTCGCGCTCTACGTGACCAACACAAAGCGAAGCGAGATCAAGAAGAAAGTGCTCCACGCGCTTGCTGACGTGGGGTTAAGCCACAAGAGGAACCAGATGCCGCACGAGCTTTCGGGAGGCGAACAGCAACGTGTGGTGATGGCACGGGCGCTCATCAACGAACCCTCCATCCTCCTCGCCGATGAGCCTACAGGTAATCTCGACCCCACGTCATCCGCCGAAATCATGGAGTTGCTCACAAAAATCAACATGCGCGGGACAGCCGTGCTGATGGCAACTCACAACTATGACCTCGTGAGACTCTACCCGGCAAGAATTGTTCAGTTGAAGGAAGGAAAACTGATGGAAGTGGAACTAAAAAGAAAAAAATGAATCCAAGCGAGGTCGGATGGTTGCAATTGTATTGCGACTACGGGCTCTGGGCGTCAAAAGGGATTGACGCAATCCAACTCTCATCTCACCTGTTCGACGCGTCGAACTTCCGAATGATCCAGCATCAACGCCCGCTCGATTCCCGCTCTCAGCGTCATCATCGACATAGGACAATCCTTACATGAGCCGACAAGCTTGAGTTCGACAATCCCGTCCTTTGTAACCTGAACCAGCTCGACGTTTCCGCCGTCGATTTCCAGAAACGGCCGGACCTTTCGAAGGCTATTTTCTATTTCCTGTGACGTCACCATCGGTTAGCTATTGGCTCCGATAAGGATCTCCACTTTCGGCGTTTGCGGAGATGCGATGTTGCGGATGCTAATCTGAGCTGCAAGGTTGCGCGCGATTTTCCGGATGCTCTGTGCATGGTCATTATCGGGTTCCATCGTCACAAGAGGATTTCCGCGATCTCCGCCAATCCTGATTTTGGTTTCGATCGGGATTTCACCCAAAAAAGGCACTCCAAGCTCTGCCGCTGTCTTGCTGCCGCCCCCGCTGTCAAAGATGTTCTCCCGCTGACCACAATGCGAACAAACGAAATAACTCATGTTCTCCACGATGCCAAGAACCGGGACGTTGACCTTGTTAAACATGACGAGGCCTTTTCGTGCGTCGGCAAGGGCAACGTCCTGGGGCGTTGTGACGATGACTGCGCCTGTCAGAGGTACGGTTTGAACAAGTGTGAGCTGGATGTCACCCGTTCCCGGCGGCAAATCAAAAACAAGGTAATCGAGCTCGCCCCAGCTCACGTCGCTCATAAATTGCTTCACCGCTCCGCTGGCCATGGGTCCGCGCCAGATGACGGCCTGCATGGGATCCACGAGAAACCCAATCGACATGATTTTGACGCCGTACTTTTCCAGCGGAATAAGCTTGTTGTTCACAACTTTTGGCTTTTCCGTTATTCCGAACATCAAAGGAATGCTGGGGCCATACACGTCCGCATCAATAAGTCCAACCTTTGCTCCGTCGAGAGCAAGAGAAACGGCAAGGTTAACGGCAACAGTCGATTTCCCAACGCCGCCTTTGCCGCTCGCTATTGCGAGTGTGTTCTTCACACCGGGAAGGATAGCTTCTTTCTGCACGTCGACGTGAGCCACAACGCTCGAGGTCATGTGAATATCGATTTTTCCTATCCCGTCGATGTTACTCCTGAGGGCCTTTTCGCAATCCGCAAGAAATTGATCGCGCACGGGACATGATGGTGTGGTCAGGACGAGGTCGAACTTGACATCTTTGCCTTGAATGACAAGGTTTTTGATAAACCCAAGCGTTACGATATCCCTGTGCAAGTCGGGATCTTGAACGTTTTTTAGTGAATTCAACACATTTTCATCACTGAGCTTCAGCATTCAATCTCCGTTTTTTTCAATCGTTCCAACATCATGATGAGTATTTCAAATGTAGATAAAAATGTCTGCAATCACAATTAGCCTTTGATGACACCGATAGGAATCATCTTCGCAACTTTTTTTGCAATCCCAGCCTGGTGGACAACTTCGACGACGAGGCTAACATCTTTGTACGCGTCGGGTTTTTCCTCGGTCAAGCCGCTCTTGCTTGCTCCTCTCACATGGATCCCCTTCTCTTTCAGTTGTTGAATGAGCTGTTCTGCCGTTGTCGATTTTTTCGCCGCATGACGGCTCATAGCTCTTCCTGCACCATGGCATGACGACCCAAAGGTCTCTTCCATCGCTTTCGCTGTCCCAACGAGAACGTACGAGCATGTACCCATGCTTCCAGGAATCAACACAGGCTGGCCAATTTCACCGTAATCCGGCGGCACCTCCGGCCGATGCTTCGGGTAAGCGCGTGTTGCTCCTTTTCGGTGAACAAGCACTTTCTTCATTGAGCCGTTGACAGTGTGGACTTCCTCTTTCGCTATATTATGACAAACATCGTACACGAGTTTGAGGGTTCCGTTCCCGAGGACGCTGGCAAACGCCTGTCTGGTCCAGTGGCTCATCATCTGCCGGTTGGCAAACGCGAAATTGGCCGCCGACGCCATTGCGCCCAAATAACTCTTGCCTTCCATCGATTTGATGGGAACGCACGCGAGCTGGCGGTCAACGATACTAATGCCATATTTCGGCATCGCCGTTTGCATCACTTCAAGATAATCTGTGCAGACCTGATGGCCCAGTCCGCGCGAGCCGCTGTGGATCATCACCACAATTTGGTTTTGACGCACACCGAATGCTCGTGCCGCTGTCTCGTCGAAAACTTCCGAGACGTATTGCACCTCGGCAAAATGATTTCCCGAACCCAAAGTCCCCAGCTGGTCACGCCCGCGCTTTTTGGCACGCTCGCTCACCATGGCCGGGTCTGCCTTGGGCATCGTTCCCGTTTCTTCGATATGATGCAGATCCTCTTCGGTTCCATATCCGTTCCTGACCGCCCACTCAGCCCCGTTTTCCAGAACATCGTCTAATTGGTCGAACGTCAGGCCCACAATTCCGGCTTTTCCTGTTCCGCACGGGATATCGCGAAACATCTGGTTGAGCAGTTGATCTATGTCCGGTTCTACTTCTTCGAGGCTCAATTCAGAGGCAAGTAACCTCACACCGCAATTAATGTCGAAGCCGACGCCTCCCGCCGAGATAATTCCTTTTTCGAGGTCAGCAGCGGCAACGCCGCCAATAGCAAAACCGTACCCCTGGTGTGCATCCGGCATTGCAAGCGAACGTCCGACGAGGCCCGGCAACGTGGCAACATTGGCAACTTGCTCGAGTGTCTGATCTTTTTCAATTTGTTTGATCAGTTCGTCGTTGGCATAAATGAGACCTTCGATCTTCATTCCAGGACGGAAGGATTTCGGAACCACGTACCTGTAATCGTCGAGTTTTTGCAGGACTGACATGCGGTGATCAAACATCAAAAAATACTGTGGCTGACCACGTACCTTGTCGCTGAACTTTCAGCTGATGGTATGTCACTGCTTTGACGGTCATTTGCAGCTCATGTTTTGCGGGGTTATATCGCTCGCCGAAAAGAAATCCGTTGAGTGAGGTTTCAGAGATTCGCTCAAAATCGGCACGCGCAAAGAGAAATCGTTCGGCATCGGAAAGATAGAGAATTTCGCTCAACCAACGGACGAGCAGATGCTCAACGTCAGTAGACTCGATGGAAACATGAAGTCGTTGGCCGGAGTGGATTTCGGAAGAACCGGCAATAATCGAGATGAGCCCTGCGGCAGAATTCTCAAACAGCTCCTGCAGCGTTTCTCCGTACGCTTCGATGCCGACGTCTGCCGGATGTTCCAGAATGCGAAAACGCTCGTCCATCTCCCTGACACGGAACTACATGAGGCTCTTACCGCTCAGTTTTTTCAACGCCTCCAAATACAAGGCCGAGGTCTTCAGGATTACATCCTCGGGCAACTTTGGCGGCGGCGGTTTCTTGTTGAAGTTGATCGAAAGCAAGTAGTCTCTCACGAACTGTTTGTCGAAGCTGTCCTGTCCCTTGCCTGCCTGATATTTGTCCTTTGGCCAGAAACGTGAAGAATCCGGAGTCAACAGCTCATCGATCAGAATGAGGTTCCCGTTCTCGTCCTGCCCGAACTCCATCTTCGTGTCGGCAATGATGATTCCCTTCGCTTCGGCGATCTCGCATCCGCGCTGATAGATTTGCAGGGATGTCGTTCGAACCTTCTCAGCAAGATCCTTGCCAATCATATCGGCCATTCTCTCAAACGAGATGTTCTCATCATGCTTACCGACTTCTTCTTTTGTGGCGGGAGTGAAAATCGGTTCGGGCAGCTTCGACGATTCCACAAGCCCCTTGGGAAGAGTGATCCCACAAACGCTCCCTGTTTGCTTGTAATCGTTCCACCCGGATCCCGATAAATATCCCCGAACGACGCATTCCACCGGCAGAGGTTTCGTCTTTTTCACGTGCATCGACCTGTCTTCAAGACTTCCCCAGTACGGTTTGCATGATGGAGGATAATCATAAACAATTGTGGAAAGAATATGGTTTGGTATGATATCCTGCGTTTTCTCGAACCAATACTCCGAAATTTTCGTCAGGACTTTTCCCTTGAACGGGATCCCCTCCGACATGATCACGTCAAACGCCGAGATCCGGTCCGTCGCTACGATGAGGAGCGAGTCTTCAAACTCGTAAATGTCTCTGACTTTCCCGCGATTGCGAAGTTTCAGCCCGGGAAGGTTTGTTTGTGTGATGATGGGGACTTCTGTGAGAGATGCCATATGGGCGTGTAAAAGTGATTCATGATTAAGCAAACGTGCATTTCTTTTGCGTCGCTCGCTTTAAGAGTTTCAGATAGTCTTTCCTGGGAATTTCTTTTGCTCCAAACATCGCCAGATGGCTTGTGACCCATTGTGTATCCAGCAGTTCAAACCCGCGTTGACGCAGGCGTTCAACAAGAAACACCAGAGCCACCTTCGAAGCATTACGCTCACGGCTGAACATCGATTCGCCAAAAAAAGCGCCTCCGACCGCGACTCCATAGAGACCACCGACCAAGGCATCGTTTTTCCATGTTTCAACACTGTGCGCATAGTCTTGCTCGTGAAGCCTCAGGTACGTTTGGATGATATCCTCGGAAATCCATGTTTCCTTCCGGGCTGCACAACTTCGTATCACGTCTTCAAATTGATGATTGATACGAACTTCAAAGATGTTCTTCCGTATTACCTGGCGCAGACTCCTGGGAACCTTGAAATTCTCAAGGTCGAAAATTCCGCGCGGGTCGGGAGAATACCAGCCGATGTCGCCGGTTGCGGAATCTGCCATCGGGAAATAGCCGTGGGTGTACGCCATGAGCAAAAACTGAGTGTCGATGATGCGTGATTGCAGCGAACGGGACGACATCTTACTCCCTACATTACAACAACGATTTTGCCGAAACTTTTCCTGCTTTGAAGAAACCCTTGCGCTTCCGCGATACGGTCGAACGTGAATCGCGCTCCAATCACGGGTTTGATAACTTTTTCATTATACCACTTCATAAGCTGTCGCGATGCTTTCTTAAAGTACTCTACTTTGTCAAAGAGGAAATAGAGGTTAAAACCGAAGAGGCCGATGTTTTTCGAAACGATGTTAGGCGGATACACGAGTGGAGTAACGATCATTTCTTTCATCGCCTTCAACTTGTTGATTCCCCTTTTTCCAGTGACAGCCGCAAACCCGTACAAAACATACCTTCCCATCGGTGCAAGAAGCCTCCAACTCTTTCGAAAGACCATTCCCCCGACCGAGTCCATAACGACGTCCACCCCTTTTCCCTGCGTTTTTTGCCGAACGCCGCGTTCAAAATCCTCAGTCTGGTAATTGAAGCCATGCTGCATTCCTTGCTGATACGCAACATCGAGCTTTTGGGCTGAGCTTGCAGCCCCGAATACCTCTACACCAAGATGTCTAGCGATTTGAATGGTTGCCGTTCCCACGCCTCCGGCGGCAGCATGCAAAAGTAACTTCTCGTCTTTCCGTATGTTTGCAAGAGTGACAAGTCCGTGGTAAGCCGTAAGATACGTTACACCGATTGACGCCCCCTCCTCGAAGCTCATCTTTTTCGGTATGGGGTAGGCATGATTCTCATTTACACTCACGAATTCAGCGTAGGCTCCCTGTCGTGTGAAGGCGATAACGCGATCGCCCCGTTTGAAGGATTTTGCCTCACTTCCGACTTCAATAACCACGCCGGAGACCTCCAATCCCGGAATAAACGGCGGATCTGGAACACTCGGGTACACGCCGAGACGTGCCATCACATCCGCAAAATTCAACCCGATGGCTTTGACAGCAACGAGAATATGGTTCTTTTCACAAACTGGCTTCGTGACTTCTTTCAGTCTGAGAGTTTCAGGAGGCCCAAAGCTCGTCACCATTGCTGCCTTCATCCCTCAATCTCCAAACGATGTGCCTACTGCACGGGCAGCGAGAATCAACTGAGAATCTAAGGGGACAGTGCGAAGTTTGAGAATCGCTTCCTTGACTGGAACTGCCATCACGTCGTTGCCGCGCAAGGCGACCATATAACCGAATTTCTTTTCCGACGCCAACTGAAGGGCCATGGAACCGTATTTCGTCGCAAGAATTCGGTCGAACGGAGTCGGACTCCCACCCCGTTGAACATGGCCGAGGACAACAACCCGCGTCTCGAGCCCCGTCGATTCTGTGATATTTTTTCCAACAAGCTCACCAATGCCGCCCAGCCTGATGGGGTCGGTGCGTTTTTTGTCCTGCTCTTTTACCACGAGGCCGCCTTCCGCCGGTTTTGCGCCTTCGGCAACGCAGACAATGCTGAACCGCGATCCTTGCTTGCTCCTGCGCAGTACATGCTCATTGATTTTTTTCCACTCAAAAGGAATCTCCGGGATGAGGATTGCATCAGCTCCCCCCGCAAGTCCGGCGCCAAGGGCTATCCATCCTGCATAACGACCCATCACCTCGACAATCATCACCCGATGATGCGCGGAAGCTGTTGTATGAAGCCGGTCAATTGCTTCCGACGCGACGCTCACGGCGGAATCATAACCGAACGTCATGTCTGTCGAGGAAAGGTCGTTGTCGATCGTCTTTGGCACGCCAACGAAATTAAGCCCCAACTCGGTGAATTTATCGACGATATGCATTGTCCCATCGCCGCCAATAGCAACGATAACATCGAGCTTCCAGTCCCGATAGTTTCGAATTGCATTTTCGGAATAATCAACGACATCGACACCGTTGGGGGTTTCAATAGGATACTTGAAGGGATTGCCCTTGTTCGACGTCCCGAGAATTGTCCCGCCCACATTGAGTATCCCCCCCACATCTCTCGGCGTGAGCTCGTGCATCTTTCCTTCCACGAGCCCCTCAAAGCCATCTTCAATGCCGACGACCGTCGATCCAAAATACGTTAAAGCGGGCTTTGCGATACTTCGAATAACGGCGTTCAGGCCAGGACAATCGCCACCTCCAGTGAGAATTCCAATCCTTTTCATGCTTGGGTGCCTCCCAGTGTTGGTTCAATCTCGAAATCGCAAAGGTGAAGATACGTAATTAACACTCTGTTTTCCAATGGATGCATTGCAAACGTAACCCTGACTGGACTCGATCAAATTCATCTGAGACCTGTCAGATTACTCTCGTACAACAAAAAGCCTCTCCAGAATTGGAAGAGGCTTTTTGAAAAATTCGATTGTTCCAGAGTTTAAGTGACTGCTTTGCTTTGAACTGATTCCTGATATTTCTCACCAAGCCACGCGCCAAAAAGCGAGAAGAGAAATCCGATCGCGAGGCCTGCGACAAGATATTTGCTTGGGACGGAAAGTGTGATGCCGAATTCTATGAATAACCAATCAACAGCTACGGCAAACAATCCGGCTACCGCTGGCTCTTTCAACGTTACTCCGGGCGATTTGTAACCCACAATAAATCCCGTTGCGACAAAGCTGGCGATAAACGCCGCAAGGACTACATTCAAGTCGATTTTGAACGCGGGCGCAAGCAAAAAGACAAAAAGGATATTAAGGGCAAAGCCGAGCACCACCCCGGTAAGGACCCATTTCCATTGAAAACCTGTGTGGTGAGCCGCGTCCCCATGTGAACCCTGAAGTTTCTCGCCAACCCATCCACCAACCCAGGAAATAGAAACACCGAGGAGAAGCAGGAGGAGGTTGATCGATTGGTTTTCGATGAGCTCCGCTCCCGTTGCATACAACAGGACGAGCATGAAGATAAAAACGAGAAAGCCGGCAACCGTCGCTTCTTTGATGGTAACGCCCGGCGAAAAATAGCCGACGATCACGCCCGTCACAGCATAACCGACCAACATGACCACCGCCTGAATCTCGTCACTGTGAAATGTCGGTGCTACGATAAAATACGAAGCCCCCACAATTGCCAAGCCTGCGACAACTCCCAGAATCACCCACTTCCATTGCATTCCTGTGGGTTCCGCTGAAGCTTCATGGGACATAGCACATCTCCTTCGAGGATGGAGTGAAACAAAAGTGAACGAAAAATCGAGTGTGAATATTGGAAAAACAAGGGGGAAAAGCAAGCGAGAATTGGTCCGTACGGCACACCGGTCAGTTGCCGAACACATCCAGCTGTTTCGGCTCTGGTGCTTCCGGCGCCTGGATGCCTTTCAATTTGTCGGTAAACGAGGCAAGTTTCTTGTCTGCCTCGTCATATTTATTGGAGGTGTTTTTGATGTGGTTGCCGAGCGTTTCGAAGACCTCTGCAAACTTCAACAGTTCGGAGTTGAGCCGCGCCAGGTTTTGCGAGATCTCTTTTGCACGCTCTTCGATCTGCAATCCTTTAAAACCAAGAGCAATCACGCTCAAATAAGCGTAGAAACTGTTCGGAGAGACAGGAACAACATGCTTTTGAACTGCATAGGCGTAGAGGCCATCCTCTTCGGCCAGCTTCTCGTCTTTGATGATAGTTTCATAGTAAATATTCTCCGCAGGGATATACATCAGGGAGAAATCGAATGTGCCTTCATCCGGAAGGATATATTTTTCCGCTATCGAATCAATATGCTTTTTGACGTCTTTCCTGAATGTTAACGTGGCTGTTCTACGCTCCTGGTCGGAGGTGGCCTTGACCATTTTCTCAAAATTTTCCAGCGGAAATTTCGAGTCGATAGGAACAATGTGATTCCCCGCCGTGTGGATCACAGCGTCAACAGTATGGCCCTTCTTGAATCGATATTGCGTTTCAAACGAACCGTTCGGTAATACCTGTTTCAGCAAATCCTCAAGCAGCAATTCCCCCAGGCCGCCGCGGAATTTTGGCGCTTTGAGCATCTCTTCCAATGTCGAAACACTCTGCCCCAGTTCTTTGATTTCCTGGGTGGCCTTTCCCAACTCGCCGAGTTTGTTCTGGACATCCTGAATGACCTTCGCCGCAGTGTCCAGCCTCGTGCCGACCTGACCGGTTTGGTTCGTAACTAAACTGAGACTTTGCGATATTCGCTCTTCCTGGCTTCGGAGTCCCTGCGTCAACTCTGACCGGAGCGCCTCCATTTGTTGCTGGAACAGGATATTCGACTGAATCGGATCTGAAACTTTTGCCCCCGACTGTCTCAAGAGGAACAACACGAGTAGGGCTGCAACGACAACAAGGAGTATGACAGTGAGAGTCTCCATTAGCGGGTGAAGTAAAGGTACGAAAACAGAAAAACAGTAGCGAATGAAATACCGCGGGCAAGAGGAACATGCTGGCGTTTAAGCCATCCCCACAATTTCGCAGAGATAATCATGACGACGATAAGTCCGACGGTCGCGAGAATGCACTCGACCACCTGAAGCGTCCCGCCGAAGATGAAGGAAAGGCTTCTGTCACGAAAGAACATGCCATAGATGACGAGAAGGTGGGCGGCATAGACGAACAGAGATTCACGGCTGACGTCGAGGACAAACGATTTTTCTGTTTTCCGATTTTCGACGTACCGCCAGCAGAGGGAGAGGAGAACGAACACTATGCCAAGCCTCTCGATAAAGAAGAAAGTATTCGCTCGGACGTCGGCCGATGCAAACGGAACAAAAAACGGTATTTCCATGGCCACCGCACCGCCAATCGCACAGAGGAACCCCGTGACGGCGAAGTTTTTCATGAATCTCTTGTCTCTTTCTGATTGCCTGGCCTCGAGGAATTTTTGTGCGCAATAACCGCCAAACATCATAAAACCGAGCCAGGGGAATATTGGAAACTGAGAATAACGCTCGCCGCTGACGTACGCGGCGATAGGCGCCGGGAAAAATCCGTAAACGTCAAGGTCCCAAACAAACGGAGCCACGCAAATAATGAACAAGCCGAGACTGAGAAGGAATGTTCGATACGTTCTATTAGACTGTATGATGAGTCGGGCGATAAAAAGAATAAGCAACCCTAAAGCGATGCAATGAAGGACGTCCGATTGAAAGAATTTCAGCCACTCGACCTGAGTTGATTCATAAAGTGTGCGGCGAAACGAAAAAAACGGGAGGTGCAGGACATAGCCAATCCCCCAGATGAGCCCGATCCGACGCAGTTGTTTCCAAAAAGCTGAGCCGTACTGTCTGAACTCTTCGAGCTTTCTCTGACTGGAAACAAGGAAGATGAATCCGGCAATAAAAATGAAACTTGGAGCGACCAAACCGTTTACGTAATTCAGGACATCGTACCACGATGTCTCTTTGTAGGAGGGGATGATGAATGCATTAAAGACATGCACTTCGATCATGACAACCGTTGCCCAGCCGCGGAGGAGATCGATGAAAACGAGACGTTGCTTCATCAACTCAGGCAGGTCGGCATTAATGCCGACCTACGCGATCACTCCCATTCCGTTACCGACCTTCTCAAATGCCTCCAGCGCGTAATCAAGGTCTCTCTTGGTATGCGCTGCGGAAATCTGTGCCCTTAGCCTCGCTTCTCCTTTGGGCACCACCGGAAACCACAACCCTTTTATGTACACGCCGGCTTTCTGCAACTCCGCACTCATGTCCTGCGCCACTGATGCTTCAAAAAGCAGAATGGGGACAATGGGATGAGAGCCGTCGATGATCTTGAAGCCAAGGTTTTTTATTTCTTTGCGAAAGTAGGCCGTGTTCTCTTGCAATCGTTTGACGATGGTCTTGTCTTTCGAAAGCAAATCGAATGCCGCCAAGGACGCCATGACGATGGAAGGCGGCAGAGAATTTGAGAAAACGTACGTCCGGGCTTTTTGGCGGAGATAAGCAATCATGTTCCTGGAACCTGCAACGAATCCGCCAGCTGCGCCGCCGATAGCTTTGCCAAGGGTCCCGACAATGACGTCGATGTTCCCCAGTTGGCCAAAATGTTCCGCAATCCCCCGCCCCGTCCTGCCGACAACGCCGATGCCGTGCGCGTCGTCCACAAACAGGAGAGCGTTGTGTTTTTGTTTCAGCTCCACGAGCTTTTGAAGCGGCGCCATATCCCCTTCCATGCTGAACACGCCGTCCGTTGCTATGATGCGAAATCTGTACTCTTTGTTCTTGTCCTCTTCCAATTGTCGTTCAAGGTCGGCAGCGTCAGCATGATGGTAAATCTTCTTGTCCGTGACTTCAGGACGGCAGAGACGCTGGCCATCAATGATGCTTGCGTGATTCAGCCGGTCGCTGTAAATAACATCCTTGTAATACTCCATTCCGAGTTTCTCATTCGTCATCGCCGAGAAAAAGCCGATGTTCGCAGCAAACGATGATGAAAAGAGAAGTGTATCTTCAGTCCCGACAAATTTCGAAATCTTTTTCTCGAGCTCTTGATGGATCGTTTGCGTTCCGCAGAGAAAACGCGCTGACGCCACGCCGTAGCCGAATTTCTTTATGCCGTCCATCGCGGCTTTTTTCACTTTTGGATGGTTCGACATACCGAGATAGTTGTTCGACGCCAGCATCACAAGGTCTTTTCCGTCGACCTTGACACGCCCGCCTTGCGGTGAACGCAACACGGTTTCGTATTTAAAGGTTTTCGAATCTTCCAGCCGCCGAAGCTCGCCCGTGAGAAGTTCAGTGTAATTCATGGGAGTCCTGGTGACAGTTAAGCTGAGAATGGTTTCAAGAGAACTTTGTAGGCATCCCCGGACCGAATGGCGGCAAAAGCATCCTCGAATTTCTCCATCGGCAATTGATGCGTGATAAAGCCTGTTTTCATGAACTGTTTTGCAAGTCCGGACTTGAGCAATTGCTCCATCTGGTCCCACGTTTCAAAAACCCGCCTGCCGATAATTCCCTTTACCGTTATGCCTTTGAAAATAATATTCTTGGCAAAATCCACAGGCAACGTCCCCACGGGAATACCAAGAAGAGAGAATATTCCTCCCATGCGAATAATCCTCGCCGCATCATTGTAGGCTTTGTAGCTTCCCGACATTTCATACGCGGCGTCAACGCCGGTGTCGGCGGTTTCGCGTTTTAGTGTCTCAAAAAAAGCTTTACGTTCATCCGACACCGCGACGTCGAAGCAATAATCGGCACCGTAGGTTTTTGCCTGAGCGAATCGTGTTGACGCAATTTTTTCGTGTGAGTCTTTTTCATAAGAAGCATCGGTCACAAAGATTTTTTTCGCTCCCGCATGTTTGGCAACCGCAACAGCCATCAAACCCTGGACGCCGCAACCAAGCACAGCCACGTTTCTGCCCTTTATCGGCGCCGACAGTACCGTGTGAGTCGCATTCCCAAGAGCATCCATGAAGCTGATGATTTCGGGGGGAATCTCATTCCGATAAAAAAGCCGAATATTCTCCGCAGGCACTTTGACATATGTCGCCCATGCGCCGTCGTCCTGCACTCCCTTGATAATCGTGTTTCGACAAACGTGCTTTTCGCCAACCTTGCATTGATAGCACGTGCCGCACGTGACATGCATCTCTGCAGTGCTGTAAAACTCGGACTCCAGCATGGAAAGAAATTTCTTATCCGACGAGAGAGATCCTGGAGACCGTCCGCGAAGACGTTTTTTCAGCGCTGTATTGGTATTTGCTTTTTGCAGGAGAAGGCGAGCGATGTGGGATCTGGCTTTTTTGCCCGCATCGACGATTTGACCGCTGAATTCGTGTCCGATGGTAATGGGATCGGTAAGCGATTTCAGCATCATGACTCGCAACGATTCCTTGGCGTTATAAATGCCGACATCAGTTCCACACACAGCTCCGGCAAAAACGCGAATGATAATATCATCCGGCGTTTCAACCCGCGGCTCGGGTTTTTCAATAATCTGAAACCCCGTTGGCCACGTTTGCCCGTCAACCGGTTTTGGTTTAACAATTGCTCTCAAGTTGTCTTCGTCTCAGTATGTTCAAGCAAAAGCATTTTCAACATTCCATTCATCCAGCAATCCCCGCCCGAACGGCCGAGTATATGAAATCAATAGTTCGGTCGGGGGGCAATTGCTCCCACAATTTTTCTCCTCAGCTTCATCTTTTTCTTGACTTCCACTCGGCATAATTCTTTCGTATATCTTCCAGCACTTCTTTATCGATTTTGTCGTCATCACGGATTCGTACATCATAGTTTTCCCATCCCATGAAGTCTTGAAGTGCTTTTTTCGTCGCGCCATCAAATGTGCCGTTGACAGGCCCCGCGTAGAATTCCATTCCCTTATATGCTTTATCCTTCAGAATCGACTGCAACTCCTTAGAAATTGAGGCATCAATACTGATCAGGTTTTTCGCCTCTGTTCGAAAGAAATAGAGTTTGTGGAGTTTATAGAGCCTTTCAAGTTCCTGCAGAGGTTTTGGGTGGTCGTAGATACTGATGTCAATGTAATCGTCGGTCGTTCCGTCATATCCCGCGCCCTTTCTTTTTACGAGAAGAGCCGCTGACTCCTCCCCACGACGGTCCCCGCCGGCTTTTCCTCCCGCGACAAGCGAGGCAACAAGGCGGTCGGCTAATGATCCTTTGGTTGATTCAAAGACCCTCGCCATAGCCTCGACCGTTTCTTTTCCGACGAGAATATTTCCCTGCGCTGCAAATCCTTTGCCGGTCACCTGCATGCCTTTTCCGCCCCAATTCTCTCCGGCCGTGCCGCCTGCCCAATCAAAACACTCATTTCCTGTCCAGCTTGCCGCATGACCTTTTGCATCCACGATTCCCACTTGCCGTGTTTGTCTCAGGCTGTCGTTGGCAATGAGAATGCTCAGTGCCTCTTCCGCTGTGGCTCCGTTTCGCATCAGCGTCAAGCCTTTGGGGCCGAACGAGACATTGGCGAAGGATTGTGTTGCTACAGCACCCACGCCGGATTCAGCCCAGGGAACAACCGGCCGTACGTTTGGGAATTTTGATTGAACAGCAACGCCCACATCGCCGTTCCCGGGATCAAAAGCAGCGATGGAAAACGTCGAGACGACCGGATGAGAAACAAACTTTTGAGGAGAATGAACGACAAGAAAGAGAAACTGGGTGAGAATTGTTACGACGAAGAGCGTTCGTGCTGTACGCATGATTTCCTCCGGAGTGATTCGAGGGCAAACAACGCGGAAAATGTAACAAGAATTGAGCTGATTACAAAACGAAAGCTACGGACTCTTCCTCATACGTATAGCGAACGATCCGTCCATCCCGTGCCTGTGCGGAAAAGTCTCGACGTAACCCTCGGCGCCGACGACCTGCGATTTTACGTACGGCTGTGCCGATTCAACGGAAAACTCCGGGTGCTTCGCAACAAACTCCCTGAACACGTTGCTATTCTCTTCAACTTCAGTTGTGCACGTACTGTAAACGAGAACTCCCCCTGGTTTAACAAGAGTCGCTGCATTCTCGAGAATGTTTTTTTGCAGCTTGACCAGGTCAAGGAGATCCTCGGGTTCGCGAGCCCATTTGGCATCCGGTTTTTTCGAAAGAACACCAAGACCAGAACATGGCGCATCGACAAGCACCCTATCAGCTGGAGGAATCTGAATTGAAGTTGCATCCGCAATAATGATATGAGCGTTCGCAATCCCCAACCGCTGACAAGCTCCTTTCACGAGGGCCAAACGAGTCTCGTATCTGTCAACAGCAACAATTTCTCCCAAGTTTTTCATGAGCTCGCCGATAAACGCCGTTTTTCCACCCGGCGCCGCGCAAAGGTCGATCACCCTGTCCCCCGGCTGCGGGTCCAGGAGAAGCACGGGCAATCCGGCGCTTTCATCCTGCACAGCAAAGAAACCCTGTCGAAACATCTCCGAGGCGCCGATGCCCGCCATGTGTTTAACCCGCACAAAGTAATCGAGATACTCAGACCTTTTGTATTGTACCTGATGCTGGTCGAGGAGTGAGGTGAAATAGTTGAAGTCGATTTTCAGCCGGTTCACTCGAAGAGACAAATCGGGGCGCTGGTTGTTGGCAGACACAAGCTGCCTCGCTTCGTCGTAGCCAAAACGGTCGATCCATCTCCGCACCATCCAAGCGGGATGCGATTCAACCACCGCAAGATGGCGAACCCTGTCCTCGTTGATGTCAGGATACCGGATGTTCTCGAGATTACGCAAGATATTGCGCAGAATGGCATTTACCAGGTCGCCTACTTTCTGTCCACGTAATCTTTTGATGAACTCGACCGCCTCGTTCACAACGGCTGAATGCGGAACTTTGTCAAGAAAAAGAATCTGATAGAGTGCTACTCTCAGGGCGTTCTTGATGTTTGTTTCCGCCTTTGTAAAATTGCCGTGAAAAAATCCTATCAGTACCCAGTCAAGTTTCATCTTCCATCGGACAACCCCGGTGACGATCTCGTTCATCAGGCCTTTATCCAGCTCGTTCATGTCCTCCGACCGAAGCTCAGCATCGAGGAGTTTATCAAGGTAGGCATCCGAGCGTTCTACGCGATTGAGAATTTTGACAGAGATCCCCCTCGGACCTGCGTAGAGTTTCTCCTGGGACAATATTTGCGGTGCTTGCTGTATCAAACAGGCATTCCCCGTTTTTTCCGGTCGTCGCTCGTGAGCTCAAAAATCTTTCTGAACAACTTTTCCTCCGTTGCCGTGAGCTCGATTTTTCTGCGGGCCATCACACGCCTCGCCACTTCGATGGCTTTGTCAATGCTGAAGGTCGTAAAGGTCTCTCCCGCCGCCCCCCACGAAAATGAAGGAACATATTTCGGCGGAAAACCAAACCCAAAGATGTTGCTGCACACGCCCACGACTGTTCCCGTGTTGAACATGGAATTGATTGCTGCTTTGGAGTGGTCTCCCATCGTCAGGCCGACAAATTGCAGGCCCGTGTCCACCTGTTGTCCGTTGACATAGACTTTCACATTGCCGTAGTTGTTTTTGAGGTCGCTGTTGTTTGTGTCGGCGCCCAGATTGACCCAGGGGGCAATGTAGGAGTGGCCAAGAAATCCCGCATGTTGTTTGTTTGAATAACTGTGGATAATTGTCTCTTCCACTTCACCCCCAACTTTGCAAACAGGGCCGATGGACGTGTTCTCGTAGATTTGCGCTCCCACTTTGATCCACGAATTATCGCCGATGAACACCGGACCAATAATCGTCGCGTTGGGAAAGACTTTGACATTCTTTCCGATGATGACCGGGCCGTCTTCCGTGTCAATGACAACTCCG